>CANHXZ010000039.1 GCA_947464785.1 Flavobacteriales bacterium
AGGATTTTTCAGTGTGCCCGTTGGGGGACATAGACGATTCGGAGCTCACTCCATCGCCTCGTAGCGATCCACTTCGCGCTGGTAAAACGCTTCGGCTTGCTCCACAAGGGCCGCAATTTCCGCTGTGGTTTCCTCTTCGTTCTCGGAATCCAACTCGTCAAACACCTCCATTTCGTCGGTGTCCAGGTCCAAAATGAACCGCGGATACTCGGTGTGGATGATGAATACGCTTTCCGGCTGATCGGTGTTGTCGCCTACAAGAAATTTTGGGAACGCCATGGCAAAAGGTTTTGTCAAATGTACCGCCGTTCGCGTAATTTCGAGCCCTGTGCGCATCTTGTTTTTTGTCCGACCCCATTTGTGGAAGATTCGCGGTGGCGACACCGTGCAAATTGAGCAAACGGCTCGTGCCTTGCGCGAAAAAGGAGTTCGGGTAGAGGTCCTCTCCGACGCACGCCAGGCGCTTGATTTGCTGCGTTCGGGTCAATTGGACGCCGTGCATTTGTGGAATTTGGGGCGTCCTCAGGACGCCTGGGCACTTTTGCCGCACGTGGGGCAAGTGCCGGTGGTGTATTCCACACTGTGGGTAGACTATTCTGCCTACGATGTTCAGCGTTTTGGCGGAGCTTGGGTGCCTTGGGAATTTTTCAAGGCGCTGGCTAAAGGCTTGCTCGGGCGCGATCGGTGGTTGCCTTGGGGAATTTTTCGGTACGGATGGTCTGGGGCGCAGCGCGAAGCGCTTCGCCGGAGCCAACAAGTAGTCACCACCACGGAAAAAGAAGCCGACCGTCTGCGTCTGCATTTTCCCGGCTTGATCCACCCCACGGTGGTTCCTCCGGGCGTTTGGCCCGCTTTGCTGGGCCCCTCCTTTCAATCCAATTTGCCGGAGCGCGGCAGGAGTGGCTGGCTTTGTATTGGCCGGATCGAAGGGTTGAAAAACCAAGCGGCATTGGCCTCTGCATGGGCCTTGCTGGCCAAGCGCGGAATCCAAGCCGGCCCCCTCACCTTTATTGGAGAAGTGGCGCCACACCACCGGAAGTACGGACAACTTTTTGCGGAAAAAGTGCGCGAAGCGCGGGCCGCAGGCGCGGAGATTCACTGGATTCCCGGCGGATTGGACGCCCAAGATCTGGGCCTGCGCTACCGACAAGCGCAAGGCGTAGTGGTGCCGTCGCTCTTTGAAACCTACGGCCTCACGGCCTTGGAGGGCCTGGCTACCGGCTGCCAAGTGGTGCTGACTACCGGGGCTGAGAGCTCTACCGTCTTAAAACCGTACGTTACCTGGGGGCATCCTTCCCCGGACGGCTTGGCGGGTGCCGTGGAAAAGTCCCTGCGCGCTCCAGAGAATCCAGAAGGTCAAGGATTTGCACGGGCTCATACGTGGAGCCGAACGGCAGAAACCCTGCTACCGCTCTACGAAGCCGCAATCCAACCCCTGCACATCGCCATTCAGGGCAGCCGAGGCATTCCCAATCGGTACGGTGGTTTTGAGGAATTGGCGGAGCACTTGGCCTTGGGTTTGGTCCGACGCGGCCACCGCGTTGCTGTGTATACGTCCAGCACCCATCCGGACCCCGCTCCGGAATGGAAGGGCGTGCAGCGAAAGCTCCAATGGGACCCCGAAAAAAAACTGGGTTCGGCCGCTCAACTGATTTACGACGGTCTTTCCTTACTGGATGCCGTGCGCCACCCGCCCGACGTTTTGTTGGCATTGGGCACCACCTCTTCCGGTGCGTGGCTGCGCCTGCTCCGCGGCCTGCGCCTCCTGCGCAAACCCGCGCTGTTGGTGCATCTGGACGGTTTGGAATGGAAACGCGGCAAGTACTCCCCCGCAGTCCGGCGCTTCCTTCGGTGGCAAGAGCGCTGGGCCGTGCAGGCCGCGGACGCAGTGGTGTGCGACCACCCGGCCCTCACCGAATACGTGCGCAAACACTACCCCGGCCGCGCCCGAATTGAACTTTCCTACGGAGCCACCCTCCCCGCCCCCGCCGACGCCTCTTTACTGAATAGCTTTGGTTTAACCTCGGGCACCTACGCGTTGGCCCTGTCCCGCGCGGTCCCGGAAAACCACTGGGAGCCGGTGCTGGAAGCCGCCGAACGGGGCAATTTCCCGCTGGTTGCCCTGTCGGATTGGTCCACGCCGCACGGACAAAAAATCCGCGCACGTTTTGCCCACGTGCCCTCCGTGGTTTGGATGGACGCTCGGTTTGACTCCGAGGTTTTGGAGGCGTTGCGGCAGCATTGCAAACTGTATTTTCACGGCCATTCTGTAGGCGGCACCAATCCGGGCCTGCTGCAAGCCATGGCCTCCGGCTGCGCCGTAGCCGCACACCGCAACCCCTTCAACCACGGCGTTTTACAGGAAAATGCAGCGTATTTTACGAATGCGCATGAGGCCTTGTCTGCTTGGGAACACGCGGAACAAATCCCCCGCAACCACCAACCTCGGCTGGAACGGGACTACACCTGGGAGGGCGTTATTTCCGGTTACGCGGCAGCGTTTTTGCGCCTCCGCGCCCGGTAATCCACCACCACGCCGTCTCCACCAAAATTTGGACGTCCAGCAACAGCGAGGCGTTTTCCACGTAGTACACATCCGCCTCAATCCGACGGTCCAAGCGTTCTTGGTCCGACGAATCGCCCCGAAAACCCCGCACCTGCGCCAAGCCGGTCAACCCGGGTTTGACCCAATGACGCACCGGATACTGCGCCACGCGCTGCTGAAATTCCGGGGTTTGGGACACCATGTGCGGACGCGGCCCCACCAAACTCAGCGTGCCCCACAAGACCTGAAAAAACTGGGGAAACTCGTCCAGGGCCAAACGCCGCACGGCAGCCCCCACGCGGGTCAAACGGGGATCGTTGGGTTGGGCCTCCTGTTGATCGGCCTCGTCGTTGGGACGCATGGTGCGCAACTTCCACAACACAAACGATCGTCCGCCGTATCCGTGGCGTACCTGCTTGAAAAAAACGGGTCCGGGACTGGCCAATTGCAGGAACAAAGCCGTTAAAGGAAGCACCCACCATCCGAACAACACCAGAACCAAGGCAGAGACCAAGACGTCCAACAGGCGCTTGCTCCATCGGTGGATGGGGTTGGCCAACGGTTCCGAACGCAGCTGAACCCAAGGAAATCCCTGTTCGGTGTGCAGCTCTGCACGTCGGCTGCCCCAATCCCCTAAATCCGGAAGGTAACGAAAGCGAATCCCCTGGGAATCGGCCCACCGGAGGAGTTTGGGAATGTCCGAATGTCCGCCCGGGAGGGCCGCGTACACCGCATACGGGCGTTCAACGGAGTCCCACGACGCGCCGCTCAGTGCCTCAAAATCCGCCAAAGCATCGTCCCCCCAATGGCGTTCCACGCGCAAGGCCCAATCCGGCCTGCTGCTCAACCCCCGCAAAAAACGCTCCGCGGCCGGCGAATGCCCCACCAACCAAATGGGCCGCGCTTGCGCGGCATCCCTCCATTTGCTGCGGAGCTGCGTCAGGGCGAAGGCCCGCCAAACGCAGGCCAAAAAGACAAACAAACTAAAGTGCAGCAGCCAGAACCATCGGGAAAACAAGGTGAATTTGAGGGCCACGAGCAGCAAAGCCGTCAACGCAATGTGGACGCCCAGGTTGCGCAGCAGCGGCAATGCGGTTTCTTTCCAACCCCAACCGGGCTCCCAGGCGTGCATGGGGCCGCGCGCCAACAAGCCCCAAACCAAGGCCTGAACCAGGCCCATTTGCACGTAATAATCAAAATACGCCGGGTTTTGCGCGTCCAAATCCTCAAAACGAAGGGCCACGGCGACCGCAAAAGCAACCACCATCCAGGCCACATCTGCAGCCCAACGGAACCAATTCCAACCCAACCAACCGGAAGTATACACGACAACGCGAATGTAACGCCTATTTTTGAGCATGACTATGTGGGACAGTCCGCTGGAGTACCTCAAAGGGGTGGGGCCGCAACGCGCCGCGCTGTTGGCGGGAGAATTGGGCTTGCGCACCGTGGGCGATTTGCTCCAGCACTACCCCTTTCGGTACGTGGACCGCTCGCAGTTCTACACGGTGGCGCAGGCCGTGGAGGGGCCCACAGAGATTCAGCTCCGGGGCACCATTACGCGCCTGACGGAAGCCGGGGCTGGGCCCAAAAAACGGTTGGTCGCGCAGTTCGAAGACGCCACCGGAGCCTTGGAATTGGTTTGGTTTCAGGGCGCCAAGTGGATCAAATCCAGCCTGCCCCTGAACGAAGAAGTAGTGGTGTACGGCAAAGTCACCGCCTTCCAACACAAACGAAACATCACCCACCCGGAGGTGGAAAAGTGGGCCGACTTCCGCCAAAGGCCGGTGCGGGGATTGTTTCCCGTCTACTCCACCACGGAGAAACTCACCGCCCGCGGGCTTCACGCCCGCGGGCTGGCCAAACTCATTGCAGCTGCCGCCGTCCACCTGGACGCGCCCAACGTACCGGAGTGGCTGCCGGAAAACTGGCTCCGCCAATTCAACTGGCCCATTCGGCACGAAGCCGTGCGCAGCATGCACTTCCCCATGGACGCCAACTCCCTTTCCACCGCGCGGCAGCGCCTGGCCTTTGAAGAACTGTTTTTGCTGCAGATGGGGCTGCAGGTGCAAAAAACCCAACGCCAGAAAGCCAACCGCGGGCGTGTATTTGACCGCGTCGGACCGTATTTTCTGCATTTTTACGAAAACGAGCTGCCTTTTGAGCTGACGGAGGCGCAAAAACGCGTGGTGCGGGAAATTCGCCAAGACGTCCGGACCGGCTTCCAAATGAACCGACTCCTCCAGGGCGACGTGGGTTCCGGAAAGACCATGGTGGCCTTTTTGAGCATGCTCCTGGCCAAAGACAACGGCACCCAGTCCTGCTTGATGGCTCCCACTGAAATTTTGGCCCAACAGCACTACGCTGGGCTCCTTCCCTACGCGGAGGCCATGGACCTGCAGCTGGAACTCCTCACCGGCAGCACCAAAACTGCAGAGCGCAACCGGATTTTGGCCGATTTGGCCGCCGGAAAAGTGGATTTCATCGTGGGCACCCACGCCTTGTTGGAGGACCGCGTGGCCTTTTCCCAGCTGGGACTGGCGATTGTGGACGAACAGCACCGGTTTGGCGTGGCCCAGCGAGCTGCATTGTGGAAAAAGAGCACCGTCCCGCCGCACATGCTGGTGATGACCGCCACCCCCATTCCGCGCACCCTGGCCATGAGCGCTTACGGCGATTTGGATTGTTCCGTGATCGACGAATTGCCGCCCGGCCGCAAACCCATTGAAACGGTGCACCGCACGGACGGCCACCGGCTCCGCGTTTGGGGCTTCCTCAAACAGCAAATTGCCCTGGGGCGTCAAATTTATTTGGTGTATCCGCTCATTGAGGAGTCTGAGACCTTGGATTACAAGGACTTGATGGACGGTTACGAGAGCATCCGGCGCGACTTTCCGGCGCCGGAGTACGCCGTGAGCATTGTGCACGGTCGGATGAAGCCGGCGGACAAAGACTACGAAATGCAGCGTTTTGTGCGCGGGGAAACCCAAATCATGGTGGCCACCACCGTCATTGAAGTGGGCGTGAACGTGCCCAACGCCAGCGTCATGATCATTGAGAACGCCGAGCGTTTTGGACTCAGCCAGCTGCACCAATTGCGCGGCCGGGTGGGCCGGGGGGCGGACCAGAGCTATTGCATTTTGATGACCGGCCCCAAGCTGTCCGACGACGCCCGAGTGCGCGTGGAAACGATGTGCCGCACCAACGACGGCTTTGAAATTGCCGACGTCGACCTCTCCTTGCGCGGCCCGGGAGATTTGCTGGGCACGCGCCAAAGCGGCTTGCTGGAGTTCAAGCTGGCACGGATTTCGCAGGATCAATCCTTGGTACAAACGGCCAAATGGTGTGCGGAAAACCTCTTGCGGGAGGACCCCACCCTGGGACTTCCCCAACACCAAGCGCTCAAGAAGGCCTTCACCGCCTACGCCCGCGGAAAATTTGTTTGGAGCAAAGTGGGTTAAAGTCATTTGCCGAGCGTACTTTCCCGTCCCGTAAAGCACCTTGCAGGTGCAAGAACTGCGCAGCATCGTATCGGAATCAACCCAAACCGCCAAAAAAATGCCCACATCGCCAAAAACGCGCTCGGTCAAACAGTATTTATTGGTGGTGCACCGCTTTTACCAAATCACGGGGGGGTACACGTTTATTGGCCGTGCTTTTTGGAAATTGGGATTGGGCGTAGTGGCCGCTGTGGTCGTGCTGTATTTTTTGAACAAATACGTATTTGACGTAACGGAAACCGTGGGCATGATCACCCGCGTTCTGCCGTGGTGGGCCGTCATCACCACCTTGTTTTTGTCTGAAATCGTCACGGGAATACTCCCTCCAGACCTGTACATTTTGTGGGCTCGAAGCCTCCCGGCTCCTTGGCTCATGGTTTCATTGCTCGCGGCACTCTCCTACCTCGGAGGTGTGGTTTCCTATTGGGTGGGCGTTCGGTTGCACGAGTTGCCGAAGGTGAAGGAATGGGTCGACGTCAAATTTGCCGAACAGTTCATTCAAATCAAACGCTTTGGCGGACTTTTGATCTTCTTAGCCGCCATGACTCCCCTGCCTTTTTCACCTACTTCTACGGTAGCTGGTGTCGTTCGTTTTCCCTTCCGAATGTACCTGATTGTAGCGCTGTCCCGCTTTTTGCGCTTTTGGCTGTATGCTGCGTTTTTGTACGGAGCCTTGTAGTCAAGCCACAACCTTCAATCCGGCGGAACGAACCCCTCGATTCAGGAGCCCGTTTCGTACTTTTGCGGCATGACCGTTTCCTACGCATGGCTCCAGGAGCTGCTTCCCCACGTACACCCGTTTCCATCCCCCGCAGAGGCTGCGGCACACCTGACGGCGTCGGGTCTGGAAATCGAAACCACCGAAGCTGTTGAACGCATTCCCGGCGGTTTGCGCGGCGTGGTGGTGGGCGAAGTGCTGACCGCGGTGCAGCACCCCAACGCGGACCGACTGCGCTTGACCACGGTTGCCGTGGGCGCGGATGCACCCTTGCACATTGTTTGCGGCGCCCCCAACGTGGCCGTGGGCCAAAAAGTAGCCGTGGCCACCGTAGGTTGCACCCTCTACCCCACCGGTTCCACCGAACCCCTGAACATCCAAAAAGGCAAAATTCGCGGCGAGGTTTCCGAGGGCATGCTGTGCGCGGAAGACGAACTGGGTCTGGGAACTTCCCACGACGGCATCTGGGTCTTGAGTCCAGACGCCCCCGTAGGCCAACCGCTGGCCGATTACCTGGGCTGGAAGACGGACTACGCCTTGGAAATGGGCCTTACGCCAAACCGCACCGACGCCCTGGGTCATTTTGGCGTGGCCCGCGACCTCGCGGCCGTCCTCACCCACCGCGGTACCCCGGCCCGCGCCGAGCTTCCTTCAGTTGCACCGCTGAGCGCCACTCCGGGCATTGCGCCCGTTGCGGTTCGCGTGGAGGACGAAGCAGCGTGCCCGCGTTACTTTGGACTGCTGATCGAAGGCGTACGCGTGCAACCTTCCCCCGAAAACCTGCAGGCGCGCCTCCAAGCCGTGGGCCTCAAGCCCATCAACAACCTGGTAGACGCCACCAACTGGGTGCTCCACGAGTTGGGCCACCCCTTGCACGCCTTCGACGCCGACCGCATTGGCGGCAACCAATTGGTGATCCGCAAGGCAAATCCCGGAGAAAAATTGGTCACCTTGGACGAAAAGGAACGCACCCTGCACCCGGACGATTTGGTCATTGCCGACGCCCACAACGCCTTGTGCTTGGCCGGCGTTTTTGGCGGATTGCATTCCGGCGTTCAACCCACCACCGAACGCATCGTGGTGGAATCTGCCTGGTTTGCCCCCAGCGCCGTGCGCAAAACGGCCAAGCGCCATGCCTTGAACACCGACGCCTCCTTCCGCTACGAGCGTGGCGTGGACCCCACCTTGGGCCTTATCGCCCTGGAGCGCTTTGTGGACTTGATTCGCCAAACCTGCCCGGACGCACGCCTGGCCCCCGTTGCGGAGGCTGCGACCGCAGACGCTTCTGCATTGGCTCCCCGCACCGTGCTGTTTTCTCCGGAAAAAGCGCGTAAGCTGATGGGACACTACGTGCCCAACGAGGTGCAGGCCTCCATTTTCACCTCCCTGGACATTCGCGTACTGTCTCCCGTGGAGGCCGACGAATGGACGGTTGAAGTTCCCGCTTACCGCTGGGACGTCACCCGCCAAGCGGACTTGACCGAAGAATTGCTGCGCATTTACGGTTTGAACGAAATTCCGTTCCCGGACGGCATGCGCGTGCACTTGGCACCCACCCCCCGCCTGGGCGCGGACCGCTTGCGCCAATCGGCCTCTGCCTATTTGGTGGCCCACGGCGCACTGGAAGCCTACAACAACTCCCTAACCCGTGCGGCCTACGCCCACCAGCATCCTGCTTTTCCGGAGGGCTCCTCCGTGGAAGTACTCAACCCGCTCAGCCAAGACCTCGGCATTTTGCGCCCCACCTTGCTGTTTGGCTTGGTGGAATCCATTGCCTACAACGTCAAACGTCAACAGCCCAACCTTTTGTTGTTTGAGTTGGGTCGGGTGTACCGAAAATTGGACCCGACGTCCGCTACCCCGTGGGCGGCGTCTGCGCCTGCCTTGCCGTTGCCCAAGGTTTTGAAGGGCAAAGAGGAAAATGCCCAGTCGCTCGCCGAAGGCGAGCGACTGGGACTCGCCCTGCGGGGCGAGTGGGCCGCGCCTCACTGGCAGTGGGGAGCGCGGCCGGGCGGTTTCTCCGCCCTGAAAGGCGCCGTACTGGGGCTTTTGGCCCAGTTGGGATTGGAAGAACGGTATTCCGAAGAACCCCTGCAGGAAGCCGGAGCCCCCGGACTGGTGGACGAAGGGATTGCCTTGTTCCTGGACCGCACGCCCTTGGGAGTTCTGGGCTTGGCCGCCACCGCTCTTTTGCGCGCAACCGACGCGGAAGGCCCCGTTTGGGTGGCGGAATTGGACTGGGGAATGCTGGCCAAAAAAGCGGCCGGGGTCCAGAAGAAATACGTAGAACCGCCCAAATTCCCCGCCTCCGAGCGCGATTTGGCGCTGCTGGTTCCCAACGACGTTCCCTACCGAACCTTGGTTGCGGCGTGCCGTTCCATTAAGGAGAAGACCTTGACCAACATCCAGTTGTTTGACGTCTACACCGGCAAAAACCTGCCGGAAGGACACACCTCCTTCGGCTTGCGCCTGACCTTCCAAGACCGCAACGCCACCTTGAAAGACGGCGCGGTGGACCACGCCGTTCAACGCATGGTGGAAAAACTAGAAGCGGCGGGCGCGCAACTGCGCGGCTAAGCTCCGGGCGTGCCGGGTTAGTTTTGCGGCCTAAAAAAAGGGCGGACTCCTGAGAGTCCGCCCTTTTTGTTGGGGTACAGTTAAGAACTATGGCCTCACACAGCGCCCAAGGCGCGGTGCAGGGCGTTGTCGTAACGGTCTTTGTATTCCGACACTTGGCCCCATTCCTCGTCGTCGATGCGGATGGAACCCTTGGTCACGTGGCCCAAAAGATCAAATTCCACGCCGTTCAGCATCATGAGATCAATGAACGCTTCTTCTTGATCCGGAGCCACGGTCACCACCACACGGGACTGAGACTCGCCAAACAAGAACGCGTCCGTGCGAATTTCAGCATCCGTGGTGATGTCAAAACCAAGATTGCCGGCCATGGAAGACTCCATCAACGCCACAAACAGACCGCCTTCGCTGACGTCGTGGGCGGACTGAAGCACGCCTTGACGGATCAACATTTTCACCTGCTCCTGCAACGCATACTCCTCCTCCAAACTGAAGGACGGCGCCGGAGATTCGGTGATGCCGTGGTGGTACACCAAGTACTGACTGGACGAAATGTCTTCCCGCGAAGTACCCAATTGGTAGATTAGGTCGCCCTTTTTCTTGAAATTCAAGGTCGTAACGTGGCTCTTGTCTTCCACCAAACCAATCATGGCGATGGTGGGGGTTGGGAAAACCGGCTCAGCCTTGTCGCCCATAACCGTTTGGTTGTAGAAGGACACGTTTCCGCCCGTAACCGGCGTTTTGAACTGTTCGCACGCACGGCTCATGCCTTTGATGGCGCCCACAAACTGCCAGTACACTTCCGGATTGTAGGGGTTGCCAAAGTTCAAGCAGTTGGTGATGGCGCTCGGCACCCCGCCGGAGCACACAATGTTCCGCGCGTTTTCCGCCACCGCAATCATGGCGCCCACTTCCGGATCTGCGTGCACGTAGCGGCTGTTGCAGTCCACCGTCATGGCCAAGGCCCGCTCGGTTCCTTTTACTTTGACGATGGCGGCGTCGGACGGACCGTTGGTGCTCATGTTCACCGTACCCACCATGGAGTCGTACTGTTCGTACACCCAGCGCTTGCTGGCGATGTTGGGCAACGCAATAATCTGCTGCGCCACGGACTGCAGGTCCGCGGGGATCGCAACGTTTTGAATGTCAAATTCTTGGTAGGCCTTGTAGTAAGCCGGCTCGCGGAATTCGCGGTAGTACACCGGAGCGCCACCGCCCAGCACCAAAGACTCCGCCGGCAAATCGCCCACCAAGTCTCCGTGCCAGAAGTAGCGAACGGCCGGGCCTTCGGTGACCACGCCAATTTCAGCGCAGTGGATGTCCCACTTGGCAAAAATGGCTTCTACTTCCGTTTCGCGGCCTTTTTTCACCACCACCAGCATGCGCTCCTGGCTCTCGGACAGCAGGATTTCCCAAGGGGTCATGCCGTCTTGGCGCGTGGGAACGCGGTCCAAATGGATGTCCATGCCTACCCCACCGCCGGCACTCATTTCCGACGTCGAACACGTAATGCCCGCAGCGCCCATGTCTTGCATGCCCGCAACCGCTCCCGTTTGGGCCAGTTCCAACGTAGCTTCCAGCAGGAGCTTTTCTTGGAACGGGTCGCCTACTTGAACCGACGGAATGTCGTTGGCGGAGTCTTCTGTTAAATCTTTGGAGGCAAAAGCTGCACCGTGGATGCCGTCGCGGCCGGTGCTGGAGCCTACAATGTACACGGAATTGCCCACGCCTTGTGCCTTGGCAGAAAGCTGCTCGCCCACCTTCACAATGCCCGCTGAAAAGGCATTGACGAGGGGATTCTGCAGGTAGCAATCGTCGAAATAAACTTCGCCGCCCACGGTGGGAATGCCGAAGGAATTTCCGTAGTTGCCGATGCCCTTCACCACGCCTTTGAGGAGCCACTGCGTGCGCTCGTCCTCAATGCGTCCAAACCGGAGCGAATTCAGCTGCGCAATGGGGCGCGCGCCCATGGTAAAAATGTCGCGGTTGATTCCGCCCACGCCGGTGGCCGCACCCTGGTAGGGCTCTACCGCAGACGGGTGGTTGTGGGATTCAATTTTAAACGCACACGCCAAGCCGTCGCCAATGTCCACCAAACCCGCGTTTTCTTCGCCGGCCTTGGCCAACAAGTGGGGACCCTCCTTGGGGAGTGTTTTGAGCCAAACAATGCTGTTTTTGTAGGAACAATGCTCGGACCACATCACGGAGTACACGCTCAACTCGGTGAAATTGGGCGTACGTCCCAGAACCTCGCAGATCTTGGCATACTCTTCCGGCAACAGACCGAGTTCTTTCGCGTTTTCAACCGTTGTGGGGGCAAAGGAGTCCAGCATGGGGTGTCTTTTTCAATAAGGTGCAAAGGTAACACTTGGCTGTGGGTCGCTTATCTTCACGGGGTTGTTTTTCACCCACTTTTATCAACACCAACGTGTTCCACGCCCCCTCCTCTAACGCAGCATCGCGTCGACTGTTCGGCTCCCTGGCCGGTTTGGTGCTTTGCATCGCCCCCCCTGCCGCCGCCGCGAAAACGCCTTGGACCGCCCCCTCCTCGTCCACCGCACCGGCGGTTGCCCCCTCCCCGCAACCGGACTCCCTGCTCCTGGGACCGGTGGTGATCCACCACTCGGACGGCAGGACGGAGTTGAACCGGGGAATAGCGGTAAGGAACGGCCGCATCCAAACCGTCGGCTCGTGGGAAGACCTTAAGCGCCGCCACGCTCGTTGGCCACAAATTCCGGCTCCCGCTCCGCACGTGTATCCGGGATGGATCGACGCCCACACGCACTTCCTGGCTTGGGGCTTGGGCGCCACCACCGTGGACCTCACCGGCACCCAAAACTGGGACGAATGCCTCCAACGTTTGGATGATTTTGTCGCCAAACATCCGCAGCAGACCGTAATATTCGGGCGCGGCTGGGACCAAAACGACTGGCCTACCTCCGCCCTGCCTCCCAGAGCTTCCTGGGAAACCCGCTACCCCAACCGTACCGTGGTGTTGACCCGCGTGGACGGCCACGCGGCCCTGGCCGTGGGACCGTTGATTGATCCGCTCTACCGCAAAAACGCAACGCAACCCTATGCCGTTTCCGGCGGAACCGTAGACCCCACCACCGGGCTTTTCTTGGACCGCGCCACGGAATTGCTTCCCGTGTTCCAACCCAGCCGATCGGATAAAATTGCCGCCTTGAAACGGGCAGAACAAGACGCCTACGCCCTGGGCATCACCTCCGTCCACGAAGCCGGCTTGCCCACCCAAGACCTCCTGTTAATCGACAGCCTGCACCGATCCGGCAGCCTCCAAATGCCCGTCTACGGCATGGTGTCCGACCGTCCCGCAGACCGACGCTACTGGCGCCACCGCGCCGCGCTCAAAACCGACCGCCTCTCCGTGCGGAGTTTCAAATTTTATGCCGACGGCGCCCTGGGTTCGCGCGGCGCGTTGCTCCGCACCCCCTACGCCGACGCACCCCACACCCACGGCCTACAGCTCTACCCCCTGCGCCACTTTGAACGAGGAGCGCGCGAAATGCTGCGCAAAGGATGGCAAATGAACACCCACGCCATTGGGGACTCCGCCAACGGAATGCTGCTGAGCTTGTACGGCCGGGTGCTGGAAGACGCTACCCACTCGAACCACCGCTGGCGCATTGAGCACGCGCAACTCCTGAGCGATCCGGATGTTGCGGCCCTGGGAAGACTGCGCGTACTGCCCTCCGTCCAACCCTGCCACGCTACCTCAGACCTGCCCTGGGCGGGCGAACGCTTGGGGCCCGACCGCCTGGCCGCACTGGGGTACCGGTACGCCGCCCTCGCCGCCGCCAGCCCCGTCCTCCCCCTGGGCACCGACGTCCCCGTAGAGCCCTTGGATCCGCGCCGCACCTGGGAAGCCGGGCGCAACGCCGGCCTCACGGACGCGCAAATCCTCAAAGGCATGACGCACGACGCCGCCTACGCTGCTTTTGAAGAAAACGAACGCGGCAGCATTGCCCCGGGCTTTTGGGCCAGTTTTACCTTTTTCCAAGAGCCGTTGGAAGAGCAATCCACGGAAAAATTGCTGCAAATTCCCGTTCAATCCACTTGGGTACACGGCGTACAAGTGTATCTTAGACACGTTGAAAACCGCGCGCTGCCCCCTGCGAGCGTTCAC
>CANHXZ010000040.1 GCA_947464785.1 Flavobacteriales bacterium
CTTTCCGCGGTGCGCGTAACCGGAAACAACCTGGAACTACTGGCCATGGAGGCCGTAAAGTTCTCTACCAAAAAGGAACCGTTGGAACGACTGGCAGACATCCACGAAGCCGTGCGCGTTTGGGTTGCGCGGTACCAACCGGAAGTTGTGGCCCTTGAAGCGCCTTTTTTTGGGAAGAATGTTCAGTCCATGCTGAAGCTGGGACGAGCACAAGGCGTGGCCATGGGCGTAGCTTTGGCCAATAATTTGCCCGTATTTGAATACTCCCCTACCCGCGTCAAACAAAGCATCACGGGCAGCGGCTCCGCCACCAAGGAGAAGGTTGCGGGTATGCTCCAGTCCATCTACGCATTCCGCGAGTTGCCCCAAAAACTGGATGCCACCGATGGTCTGGCCGTAGCTACGTGCCATATTTTTTCCAGTAAGGCTCCTTCCTACGCTCAACCGATTGCCGACCAGTCACCACCAAGTCAGCGGGGCGATTTGTCTGAGCCCGCACTGAACTGGAAAAAGGGCATGAAAAAACGCGCCCAAGGGGGCGCGTCCAAAAATGCTTGGGCTTCCTTTGTGCAGAACAACCCGGATAAACTTCGTTCGTAGCCTACTCAGCGGTAGCTTACTCCGCGGTAGCCAATAGAGCCGTGCTGATTTTATCCGCAATGGCCTGCATTTCTGAGGCCTCCAATTGCAACTTAGGTAGGGCAAAATTCATGTCCGCCTCGCCCCGAATGGGAATCAAATGGATGTGGGCGTGGGGGACTTCCAGTCCGATGACCGTAACCCCAACCCGATTGCAGTGAAGCACCTCTTCCATAGCATGTGCCACGTGGTACGCAAAATCCCACAAGGCAGTATACTGGGCGTGGGGTAAGTCAAACAACTTATCCACTTCCAACTTAGGCACTACCAAGGTGTGACCCTTTGCCAGGGGACGAATGTCCAGAAAGGCATAGGCAAAATCGTTCTCTGCAATTTTGTACGACGGGACGTCTCCGGCGATGATGCGTGTAAAGACGGATGCCATGATTATCGGGTTATTTCCAGCACCTCCAGTGCCAATGTACCGTTGGGGATTGTGATTTCTGCAACTTCTCCCACGGTCTTGCCCAACAGTCCTTTGCCGATGGGCGAACTTACGGAGATCTTCCCCAACTTCAAATCTGCTTCCTGTTCCGCTACCAGCGTATACTTCAACTCCTGGCCGTTCTTTTGGTTGCGAATCCGGACGGTGGACAGCACAAACACCTTGGACGTATCCATTTGGGAGGCGTCCATGATCCGCGCGTTTGCCATCAAATCCTCCATCTTGGAGATTTTCATTTCCAAAAGACCCTGGGCTTCCTTGGCCGCGTCGTATTCGGCATTTTCGCTCAAGTCACCTTTGTCCCGTGCCTCCGCTATTTGAGCAGAAACGCGAGGACGCTCAATGGTCTTGAGAAAATCCAATTCTTCCTTCAATTTCTTGAAGCCTTCTGGGGTGTAGTACGATAGCGCTGACATGGTTCTAAAATAAGAAAAGACCCCGGCTTCCCGGGGTCCTGTGAAGATTATTTTTTACCCCGGATTACAGATCCAAGCCAACCCCAACCGTGTGGATACCGCCGAAGGCCGTATTGGTCAAGCGGTACCCGTAATCCAAAGCGAACTTAGTGGTTGCACCCATGGGCGTTTTGAACGTAAAGCCCATTGCTGGGCCTGACAACGCTTCCGTTGCCAATCCATCCAATCGGTTGTCGAAGAAAGCATAACTGCCACGAACAAAAAACTGATCGCGGAAATTGTACTGGCCACCCACGGTAAACTGATCTTTCTTAAACGAATTGGAGATAAAGTTACCCGCAACAGTCACTTTTTGCTTTCCAGGCATGCTGAAATCCTTGGAAAGACCAATGGCCAACTGAGTGGGCAATTCAAAAGCTTGCGCACGCACGTTGAACGTGTTGGCATAGGTACCCCAGTCCACGGGCATGACCACCGCCAATCCGTCGCCCTTGTAACCAAAAGACGGTCCAATGTTCCGCAAGGTGATTCCAAAACGGAAGTCACGGGTCTTGCCTGCTACGTATTGTACTCCTGCATCAAAGCACATTCCGGTAGCAGACAGATTGGAAATAGACGAGCTGTACAACTTGATGTTGACACCACCGTAAATGTTGTCGGTAAACATTTGGGCGTAGGCAATGCCCAAGACCGAACTTCCGGGAGAATAAATACCTGCTCCTCCATCGGGCAATGCCGTGGTGGTCACGTCGATGTCTCCGTAATCAAAGCTGGTCACGTGGATTCCCAAAACGCCGTTGCGCGTAGGGGTGGCCAGCGCCGCCGCGTTCACCTGAATGCCCGATCCCTGCAACCACGTGGTGTTGGAGAAACCCGCAGTGAAGCTCTTGCCCGCGGCCAGTCCTGCCACGTTTCCGTACATGGACTCAATGCCCACAACGTTGGCGGTATTGCCTTCCGCCCAGCCAGCAGTGCGAGCCCACGGGTTGATCAACAACTCACCTGCACCAGCAGAGCCGGAACGGGTTGGATTACCCGCCCAAGCGGTTGCAGCGGCGGTGAAGATTAAAACTGCTAATGAACTTTTCATAATCAAATACTTTTAGAAGCCTGTCGGATCAAAAGGACGCATGGTGCCAAACCACTTGATGATTTTCTCACCAATACCGTCGGCTTTGATGTGGATGATGTATACACCGCTGGCGATGGGAACTCCGTAGTTGTTCTTCAAGTCCCAATACATCCACGTATCGGTGTTGTCCTTGCGCAACGTGCGCACTAAGGAACCGTCGGTAGTGTATACGGATACCACGCAATTCTCAGGCAAGTTGGTGATTTTTACCAGATTGTCCAGCTGTGAGCTTTCGTAGGCGCTCTGGGACAAGTACGGGTTGGGCACCACGCGGATGGCATCCAAAGCACTTACTGCAACGGAGTTTACTCCCTTACCGGTTGCCAGACCTACGGTGCTGAACAAGTACTTGGGATTACCGCTGTTTGTATTATCAACTGCCAACTTCTCGTAGGGTCGCGTCGTACGGATGCGGACGCGCAAATCAGACGGCATGTTGGCGTACAAATCCAAACCGTCGAACTGCTGTTGAACCATGCCCAAGGAACACCACATGATCGAACGCGTAAACGTTTGGCGGTTGGTACCGGTGGTGATGTTGGTGATTTCGTTGTACAAGGGGTGCGCCGTTGGGTCGTCTCCTTTATACGAAAGATCAACAATGGTTGTGCCCTTTCGAACCGTTGGGGCAAACACGTAGATGTAGTGCTGACCACCAAAGCGGAATCCACCGGTCACCGGATCTTGCGGGAAGATTCGCTCGCGTGATGTGGGGTTGAACTTCATATCACCACCGTTGTCCGACAGCATCCAGCTGTTCTCGCCAAAGGCCATGTTCAGGCGGGTGCCCGTCTCCACGTTAATGGCGTAACCGGGGAAGTAACTCCAACCAATGGTGCTACTGGGCACCAACTGACCGTTGCTCTTGTCCCAACCCGTTGCCTTCCGCAAGGTGAATTTAGATGCTCCTCCTTGCGTCAAAGCTTCGTCTTCGCCCATTTCAAAAACAGGCACGCGCGTCCATTTGGCCGGATCTTTGGAGAATACCACGTCCACACTTTGCAGATTCTTGGGCTCCAAACGCAGAGACACTTGCATGGCTGAATCCGCCGGTCCCATACCGTACACGGTGGTCCCTTCCGGAGTGCCGCGACCGATGGAACTTACGTAGTAGAAGGGAGCCCAAGTACCGCCCAGAATGGTCTCGAAGAAACCTTTGGGGTCGTTGGGAATATCCTTATAAAACTTCGCGGGAGCTGCAGTTGCCAAATCGTTGGGCCCAGCCAAAATCCAATTGTACGGACTGTAGCTGTCGTCGTCTGCAACACCCTTGTACCACGCTTTGGTGGGGTCTGAATACACCAACTCGCTGTTCAACAAACCGCCGTTGCGAATGCCGTCTTCGTCCAAACCGGGCGCTTCCACATCTGCAATCTCAACGGACATGCCCAATTCAGGAACGATTTGTTCGTTGATCAACTTAATGGAAGTCATTGAATTGGCGATCACTTCACCCGTTGCTTTGTCCTGAATGGACCAACGTGCGTTGCCGCCCACACCGTCAAAAATCAAGTAGTACTCGCCTTCTGGAACGTTCAATGGGTCCACCACTTTTACGTTGACCGGACCGTAGCCGCCCAAGTACTTGGGGTTCGGCATGTAGCCGTTGGCAAACACGGTAGACAGAATCTCACTCTCACTTGCCGGATCCAGTTGCATGGAGCTTCCGCCGTTGCCCAATCCCTCAATGCGGGTAACCGGGGGTTTAAGACCGTAGAAGCTGTTGGCAACGGTTCCGCCCGCCTCGCTTGAGAACTTATGCGGAATTCCGGCGTAGCGCTTCACGTTGTTCCGACCCGCCAAGAACGGACGGCGCTGGCCGTCGGAACCCGTAGATGGGTTGTACGGAGCGTATTCGTTGTATGCGTAGGCTACCACCGTGAAGTAGTACTCTTTGTGGTTCACAAATCGACGGTCCTGACCGGTGGCAAACGCATCCTCAGATACCTTGAACGACAACTTGATTCCTCCGTTGTTCGCATTCAGGGTCATGTCTTGAGGAACTACCAAATCCAGAGTTGGGTCCAACTCCCAGTTGATCATGCGCGCCACACCGTTCTTGATGTCGCACTGCGCTACTAACTTCGCCTGGGAAGGATCGTAACGGTCTCCAATGGAGGAGTTCTTACTCTTCAATTGGAAAATCTGGAAGCCTTCAAATTTGTAGGTATTGTCCGCATTGCGAATCAACGGATCCACCTCTTCGTAATCCAAAGACTGGTTGTTGGCGCCCTCGCGGTAGCTCATCATGAGGATGAGCTCACGATCCATCTCCTGGATGGTCAAATCCGGAGCGTCCGGACCGTTCAGAATTTGGAAGCAGTTGTCAAACAAAGCCTGCGCTTTATCGTCCGCAATGATCACCTTGTCCACGGAGGCAAAGAGGCCTTGCTTGTTGTACTCGCGCTCCCAAACCACACCGGTGGTGATGAAGTTAACGGCACCCGGGGCCAAAGAGAACGGGCCCGCGTTGTGCAAACCGCGCTTGTCCTGCTTGTTGTCCGGGGACTCAAACCAGTTCAGGGGAGCTTTGGGGTCGTTCTGCAGGGTGGTATCAAACGTGTTGCCGGGGTAGGCAAATTTGGTAGCTAAGCCGGTACCGTCTTGGGTAAAGCCGTCTCCGTTGGAGGTGTTGCCGGGACCACTAGGGTTCTCCACCACCAACGGGTTGCCGTTCCGCCAGCGGGACTGCATGTAGTTGTAGAATTCAGAGGCATTGCGCGGATCGCCGGTGGCGGCGTTGCCCGCGTTGTAGTACATGAAACCGGACATGATGATCCGCTCGTTCAAACCGGTAGCAGGATTCTCCGGCTGGCAAACACCGTTGGCGTCGCGGACACCGTCCACACAACCGTCTCGGTCGTTGTCTAATCCGTCAAAGTAGTCGGCAAAAGGACCTTGGAAAAAGTCCATCGCCACAGAAGGTGGGTTGAACCCGTAACCAATGGGGCCCTCGTCGTTGTTGTCTGCGTTGTATACGTAACCCAAACCTCGGGGAATGTCGCAACCGATGATGTCGTCCGTGTAGTTGCCCAAGTCTGGGTCAAACCACGTGGAGAAGTAGGTATTCGTCAACCGGAAGGTGGACTTGTTCAAGATGCGGTAGTTGTTGAAGGTCATGTTGTTGATCTCGTCGTTCGTGTTGAAGGCAAAGGCCTGCGCACGAATTTCAAAACCCAACGCACCCGCACTGGTTTCGGTGTGGACGTTACCGCGGTCGTTGTACACCCACCAAAGGGTCATGTCGCCGTAAAGGACGTCGGTCTCTTTCTTGCGGCAATCGAAGGCGCGGTCAAAATCGTAAGCGGGGTAGTCTTCCAATGGATCGTAGCGGTTGTCGCCGTCCAAGTCAATGAACGGCGCCAAGGTGTAGGGAAGATCGCCGTCTACACCGTGTGCGGGCCATTCCAGAATGATTTCCGGGATGCTGCCTTCGTAGCCGGGGAACTTCTCGCCGGGGTTGCAGTCAGGATCGTTCTTGCACAACAACCACGCGCGGTGAAGATCCACCTGCTCGCGGTAAATGATCCAGTGGCGATCGTATTTGTCGCAAATGTCTTTGTTGACCGAAGCCAAGCCGTCCGTAGAAAGCGGGCCAGGCCAGAAGTCGTTACCGCGCGAGCGGTAGGTCATGGCCGCCAACTTGAGCTGTCCACCCTCGTCCAGACCGCCCAACCACAGCGCACCCGCAAACATGGAGTGGCGGTTAGAGCCCTTGGGAATTTCGTAACGCGCGGTGTTCAAATCCCACCACATGTCTCCACCACCCATGATGGTGGTGCGCACGTTGTTCAAATCCAAATCCGTCTGTGCTCGCGAGGGTTGGCACAATTCCTCAACGGTTTTGTTGGAACGAACCTTTTTGCCCGATTGTGCTCCCACGGCTTCGCCTGGGCGAGCATGGCTCATCGCAGTTAATCCTACTGCCAAAGCGGCAGCTAAAAGACCTTTATTCAGCAACTTGTTCATAATTTTCAAACTATTCACTGTCTATTAGAATCCGAAACGAATGCCCAAACGGACGCGGCGAGGCAACGAGAAATTGAAGGGGCTCACCATGGCGATGTTGTACAAATCGGTAAACGATTGTGCGTCGGTGGTGAACAGGATGCCCTGTTGGCCTTGTGGTGAGGACAAATAGCCATCGTCGGAGGGAGATCCGGTGAAAGCGTAGGCGTTCAAAACGTTCAACTGATTCAATACGTTCAGGACCTGAACGTACACTTCAAAGTTTTTGCGGTTATCGGCGCCGAAGTACCACACCTTGTTCGCGGTCATGTCCACCTTGCTCTGCCAAGGCAAGCGAGAGCCGTTCAACAAGCCCACAACGGGTGCACTCGCTTCGGTAAGCGACGTTGCGCGGTCTCGGCGAGAATAGGGCGTGCCGGACTGGGCGGTGGCCAAGATGTTGATGCCCGCATTGGCAAAAACCTTCGTGTCGAACCAAATGGGGCCGTTGTAGGCCGCACCGTCTTGGAAACGGAAGTCGATGTTGGCGGCAAAGTTGTGGCGAACGTCAAAATCCAAAGGCTGGATGTAACGCAAGTTCGGCTGACCCGAACGAGCCAAGGCAATGCCGGAGTTGGCACCCGAACCAGTACCGTCTGCGTAGGAAAGGGTGTAGTTCGCGTAGGCCAAGATGTTGCCCGTACGGCGCAAGTCGTACTGGAAGGAGAAGCCCTTGGCCGTGGTGAAGTCCCGGTTGCCGTAGGTGATGTAGGTGCGCGGGTACGCTTCCGTTACGGAAACGGACTGAATCAAGTCGCGGTATTCGCGGTAGAACGCATTGATTTTCAACGCAGAACGATCATTCAACTTCTGACGGAAACCGATTTCGTATTCCGTTTGCTTCTGCGGCTTGAGGTCAGGGTTGGCGATGGTGGCCGATCCGTACTCCAGATTGACGTAGTTGATGGGGTTGAAGCGGGTGTTCTCGTTGGGGCGCTGCACCAATAAATCGTAGTGCGCAAAGAATTCAGCAGATCCACTGATGGGGAACTGGAATGAAATACGCGGAGAAACCGTCACCTGAGGATCGTAATCCTTGAAGGAGTTTGCGTTCAAAACCGGTTGGCCGTCAACCCAAGAACCGTCGTTGATGATCCAAGGCTTGGCCTGTCCACCGGACAAATCCGAAATTTCCTTTGGATTCAATTGGGGAGAACCGTCGGAATTAAACCAATCGAACTCCTTGCGGTATCCGGTGATGCGTTTGGGGTTGTTGATGTTGTCTACGTATACCACCGCATCGTCTGCCATGGATTCAGGAATGTTCGCAACCCATGGGTAGTTGTCTGCCATGGCCCGTGCCTCACCCACGGTGTACGCGGGGTACAAAGAGAAAGCATCTTTCAATACGGGCTGGTTGGCGTCGTAGCGGTCTACGCGCACGCCCAGGTTGAAGAACAAATCTTTGTAGGTAAACTGATCTTGGATGTAACCGGCCATGTAGATGGGCTGGAATGCCGGGATGGGGTACGTTTTGTTGCCCGCAGCATCGCGCTTGTTGAAGAAGTCGTTGATAGTGGGATTAAACGTTTGGGGCGAGCCGTCGAAGTTGTATCCGAAGTAGCTCACGTAGGCACCCGCGCCAAAATTGTTCAACTCCTGAGCGCTGAACATGTCCAAGCTGAACATCGAAGGATCGTAGGAGTCGATGTCCAGTAGATCGGATCCGTTGGGATCCAGACCCAATTTGCGACGCATGTTGCGATCAAACGTACGCGGCTTGGTGGCGTCAAAGGCTTGGGGGTAATTGATGGTGTCTTGGAATACTCCATCTTGGTAAACGGCCTGCGGACGAGTCAAATCCAATTCACGGATGGCGTCGTTCTGGAGACCGCGCATAAGGGTCCACAGTCCATAGCCGCCCACGCTGAAGGCGCGGTCCACGCGTTGCTCGTACTCCAAACCGGCCACCAATTGGTGTCCTTTGATTTCAAAGTTGGTGGAGGCTGTGACCCGGAACTGATCGTTCTGGAAGTAGCTGTAGTTAGCGGTTACCGTACCCACGTTGTTGAACAAGCTGTAAATGCCGTTCGGAGACTGGCCGTTGAGCAAACCTCCACCTTGGCGAATGTTCTCCAAGTTGCGCACGCCGGTGCGGAGCAATCCTTGGCGAACCAAATCGTAGTACGTTTGGGTGTAGTTGGCCAGTACTGGGTTGTACTGAGAAGCCTCAAAACGTACGTTGGTGTCCAAATTCAGCAGCTGACGCCACCCGGTGAGGCCGGAAACCTGATCCAAACCGTACCCGTACAGGCGCGAACGCTCGGTGGTAAAGGTGCCGATGTGTCCGTACTGGAAAACATTGTCGCGCAAGCGGGGATCCCAGGTGCGACCGAAGTTGCGGGTAAAGTCTACTTGTACGGTGTAGTAAGCGTTGCGAATGAGGTCTCCCTCTTCTCCAGAACCGAAGTTTTGCGTGAATCGGGCGTAGGCCGAAACGTCGCGGTTCATGGAGTTGCTGTTGTTGTCCCAGTTCGTCAAGGCATTGGAGAAGCCGCCGTTCATGCGGTCGTTCCAAATAAAGCGACCGCCCAAAACAACACCGGTGGTTTTGCTGGGCTTGATGTTGATGTTGTAGGTGGCACGGAATTCATTGGACCGAACGTTCAAACGCGCGGGGATGGTTTCCAAAGAATCGCGACGCAGCAACTCTCCTGCCTGGATGGTTCCCAAGCCGGTTGCGGTTGGGATCAGAGGACGTTCTTGCAAACGAGCCAATACGTCTTCTTTAACCCGGTATACACCGGTTGCATACGGACGACCGTCCTTGTTGAATTCGTATTCCGTTGAAAGCAAAAAGCCTACAACCGCACGACCGTCCTTGTTCTTGATGATGGGACCTCCAGCGGTAAACGAGCCCAAGTTGTAGCCGTAGGGGTCGATGAATTGAGAAGTTACGTACTCTCCGGCACCGAAGTAGCGAGACGATGGACCGCGTGTGGTGGTGGAAATAACGCCACCCGTTACGTCGCCGTAGATGGCGGGTGTACCGCCGGTGATAACTTCCGTGGTTTGGATGGCGTCGCGCGGGAGGTTGATGCTTCCCCGGACCTTAATACCGTCGATGAATACCTGGTTGCCGTTCTCACGACCTCCCCGGAAGGATACCCCACCGGTAGCTTCGTTGGTCACAACGGAGGCCGACATCTGCAAAAGACCGGTCAATCCGCGCTGCGGCAAGTTCCGAATGACTTCTTGGTCAAAGGTTTGAGCCGTTTTACCGGTCTCCACCAAAGGAGCTTCGTACTTTGCTTTTACGGTTACAACGTCCAATTCGTTGGTTTTCTCGGTCATTTTCACCGTCAATACCAACGGACGACCGGAAGGAACCTTGGCGCCCCCCAATTCGTAGGGCTGCATGCCAAAAGCTTCGATTCGGATGGTGTAGGTACCTTCGTCCACCGGCGAGATGGAGAAGTTGCCGTCGAAGTCCGTCTTGCCTTGGGCTTCCACCGCTTTGCCGTCCATGACTTTAACGATGGCGTTGGGAATTCCATCGCCTGATTTTCGTTCCGACACGTTTCCTTTGACGGAACCGGGGCGAGATTGTGCCCATACGGTTGTTGAGGCAACCAATAGGGAGAGTCCGAAGAGGATCAGTTTGCGCATAGTTATGCTGGCTTTGATCTTTTATAGAGGGGTATACGAAAGGGCTAAAATAACGATAGTTTGCGTTATGTTTACCATAGGTTAAGAAGAAAAAGAACCCCCTCATGCGTCGAATTGTTTTGTATTTATTCGCAATTAGCACATTATTCGTGAGTTGCGGCGACAGCAATCCCCATCCGGTGCCGTACGTACCGGTCAACGAGGTGGTTTATTTGTCTACGCCGTCGGGTTATCCGCTGCAGTTCGTGGGCGGCACGGTGGTCCTGCCGGACGCCGGGGTGCGCGGGATTGTGGTGTACCGCAGAACGCTGCAAGAAAATGTGGACGATTTTGCCGTACTGGACTTGTGTTGTCCCAACCACTTGGAAGCCGGTTGTGGCTTGGAACTGGAGGATAATTTGTACGCCGTTTGCCCGTGCGACGGGCAGCGCTTCTTGCTCTTTGACGGCCAACCGCTGGACGGGAACACCACCTATCCGCTTTTGCCGTATCGGATTTCCTACGACGGCAATGCCTTGCGAATTCGCAACCGGTAAATGTATTTCCAGCCGCTAAACGCTGGGGGTGCGGCGTCGGTATAAATTAGATTCAGAATAGGGCGCGCGCAATCTTCTCGGTTTCGTCTGCCTTGCCCATGGTGTAGTAGTGCAGAACCGGCACGCCGGCCGCCATCAATTCACGGGATTGGGCAATGGTCCACTCCACCCCTACGGCCTTGACGGCCTCGGGGGTTTTGGCCCCTTCCAGGGCATCCACCAAGTCGTCCGGCAGCGTCACGGAAAAGTGGCGGGGAACGGTGTTCAGTTGGCTGGCGGTGGTGATGGGCTTGAGGCCTGGGACGATGGGGACGTTGATGCCCGCGGCGCGGCAATCCTCCACAAACTTGAAGTAGGCGGCGTTGTCAAAAAACATTTGCGTCACCACGTACTCCGCACCTGCCTCTACCTTGGCCTTGAGGTGGCGCAAGTCCGCTTTGGTGTTGGGCGCCTCAAAGTGCTTTTCCGGGTAGCCGGCAACGCCAATGCAAAAACTGGAGGGATTGGTGTTTTGAACTTCGTCGTGGAGGTACTTGCCGCGGTTCAACCCCACCACTTGCTGGATGAGGTCCAAGGCGTGCGCGTGGCCGCCGGGCTCGGGCGTGAACTGGGCTTCGGACTTGAGGGCGTCGCCCCGCAACAACAAAACGTTGTCTATGCCCAAATAATGCAAATCAATGAGGGCGTACTCCGTCTCCTCCGCGGTAAAGCCGCCGCACAAAATGTGCGGAACGGTGTCCACGTGGAATTTGTTTTGGATGGCCGCACAGATGCCGACGGTTCCCGGCCTTTTGCGGGTGTGCACCTTCTGCAGCAGCCCGTTGGGGTGCTTTTTGTAGATGAATTCCTCCCGATGGCTGGTGACGTCGATGAATTTGGGGTCAAACTGCATCAGCCGTTCAATGGTTTGGAACAGGCCATCGATGGAGGTGCCTTTGACGGGAGGCAGGATTTCAAAACTGAAAAGTGTTTTGCCTTGGGCGGCGGCGATGTGGTCGGTTACTTTCACGGGAATTTGCGTATTGCGTATGACTAAGGAGTACGTTGCGTTAAATGAAGGTCAGTCCAAAAGGGGTTGGAGCCAGCGGCGCGCTTCGGCGGTAGATATGCCCCGGCGCTGGGCATAACTCTGCAGTTGGTCTTCTGCGATGCGCGGAATGCCGAAGTAGCGGGCCTCCGGATGGGCAAAGTAGTATCCGGAAACCGCGGCGGTGGGGGTCATTGCTCTGCTGTCCGTCAGCTGAAGGCCAGTGTTAACCTCGGCGTCCAAAAGTTTAAAGATGAGGTCTTTTTCTAAGTGGTCTGGGCAAGCCGGGTAACCGGGTGCGGGCCGAATGCCTTGGTAGCGCTCGGCAATAAGGTCTGCATTGGAGGCGTTTTCTTGGGGGGAATAGCCCCAGAATTCGGTGCGCACGCGGTGGTGAAGGCGCTCCGCGAAGGCTTCCGCCAGTCGGTCTGCCAACGCTTGAAGCAGGAGGGCGCGGTAGTCGTCGTGCTGGGTTTGAAATTCGTGCACGCGCTCGGCCACCCCGTGGCCCACGGTGACCGCAAAAAGTCCCAGGGTGTCGCCGTTGGGATCCAGGAAGTCCGACAGGCACCAATAGGGCTGCCCCGCTGCTTTTTCACCTTGTTGCCGAAGGCCAATGAAGCGATGGAGCGTGCCGTCCGGCGCGGTGACCTCGATGTCGTCCTCCACCGTCTTTGCCGGGAAAAATCCGTACACCCCGTGGGCGGTCAGCCACGATTCGGACACGATTTGGCGCAAGAGCTCCTGGGCGTCGTTGTAGACGGACTGGGCTTGCACGCCCACCACGGAATCGCTCAGGATTTCTGGGAATTTTCCGTGCAGGTCCCAGGCTTGGAAGAAGGGGGTCCAGTCGATGTACGGAATCAAGTCTTCCACGGGATAATCGCGCAACGGAAAGACGCCCCACTGCTTCGGGGGCGCTGGTTTTGCGTTGAAGTCTGGGCGAAAACGCTGCTCCCGAGCCGCGGCCAAGGAAACAAAGCGCTTTTCGCGCTGACGTTCTTCGTACTGGGAGCGGAGGCGGTCGTACTCCGTGCGAAGGTCCGAATGAAAGGCGACGCGGTCCTGCCCCAATAATTTTTGGACCACCGGAACGGCACGGGAGGCGTCGTTGACGTGCACCAGGGGGCCGGTGAAGGCGGGTTGAATCTTGACGGCGGTGTGTACGCGGGAGGTGGTGGCGCCGCCAATGAGCAGCGGAAGCCGGATGTTTTGGCGCTCCATTTCGCGGGCCACAAAGACCATCTCGTCCAAAGAAGGCGTGATGAGCCCACTCAGGCCAATGGCGTCCACGCCTTGGGCCACGGCTTCGTCCAAAATGCGCTGCGCCGGAACCATGACGCCCAAATCAATGATTTCGTAGTTGTTGCACTGAAGGACGACCCCCACAATGTTCTTGCCGATGTCGTGCACGTCGCCTTTGACGGTGGCGAGCAGAATTTTTCCTTGTTTGCGGGGGGCGCCGCCGGCTGCGCCGGCGGCCTCAAAATGCGGTTCCAGCCAGGCGACCGCCTTCTTCATGACGCGGGCGGACTTCACCACCTGCGGCAGGAACATCTTTCCGGACCCAAACAGATCCCCAACGGTGTTCATGCCGCGCATCAGGGGGCCTTCAATGACCGCCAACGGACTGTCC
>CANHXZ010000041.1 GCA_947464785.1 Flavobacteriales bacterium
GTGGTGTACCACGCCACCGGAAAAATGCGCGAGGCCATGGAGGCCTTGAACAAGATGTCCGCCGGAAAGAGCGCCGTCTCCCAGGCCGGCTACTACCTCCTGGGCGATGCCTACTTGAAGGAAGGCATGAATCCAGAGGCCCTGAGTGCCTTCAAAGCGGCGAGCGACATGGACTTTGACCCGCGTTTGCAGGAGGAGGCCTTCTACCACTTTGCCGTGTTGACGTACTCAACGGTGAGTCCCTTTTCCAAGCCCATCGAGGTGTTTCAACAGTTCTTGACGAAGTATCCCAATTCCGAATACAAGCGGGAGGCCAACGGCTACCTGGCCAATCTCTACACCACCTCACGCGATTACGCCAAGGCGTTGGAAGCGATTAAAGCCACCGGAATGGCCAGCATGGCCATGCGCGAGGCCTACCAAAAAGTCTCTTATTTCTTGGGCGTGGAGGCCTACAACGTGGCCCAGTGGACCCAAGCCGGGGACTACTTCCGCGCCAGTTTGGATTACCCGATGGAATCAAGATACGTGGCTCTAGCGCATTTTTGGCTGGGAGAGTTGGCGTACCGGGCAGACGATTCCCAGGAAGCACTCGCGGAATTTGAGCAGTTTTTGAAAGTGCCGGGCAGCTACACCCTGACGGAGTTGCCCATTGCCCTGTACAACAAAGCTTATTGCCTCTTTGCTTTGGCAAAATACGAGGCCGCGTCCACCGCGTTCCGCTTGTTCTTGGATTCCAAGGATGCAGATGCTCGGCGCAAAATGGACGCTACGGTTCGTGTGGCGGATGCCTACTTCCTGCAAGGTCGGTACGCACAGTCCGAAGAGTTTTACCGCAAGTACGCGGCACAAAAGGCTCCGGATGCAGATTATGCTGCCTACCAACGCGCCCTGAGTTTGGGTCTGTTGGGCAAGCACGGCGAAAAGTTGTCGGTATTGAATTCCATGGCCACGGCCTATCCCAAGAGCAAGTTGCTGCAAGAGGTTGATTTTGAGCGAGCCAACACCTTGCTTCGGTTGGACAAGAACGACGAGGCGGCCGCCGCTTTTGAGGCCTTTGCGCGCAAGTATCCGCAAGCATCGCAGAGCCGTAGGGCCCAAATAAACGCCGCGTTGGCGCACCGAAATCAAGGCGATTTGAACAGTGCCGCACGCATTCTCAAAACGGTTGCCGATCAGAATCCCGGCACGGCAGAGGCACGCGAGGCATTGTCTTTGGCCCGCGGAGTATACGATGAGTTGGGTAAGTTGGAAGAATATTTGGATTGGGTGAGCGGCATTGCGCAGTCCGGGGTTTCAGTGAACGCCTTGGATTCGTTGGCCTATACCAGTGCCTACGAAAAGTACGCGTCCGGCAAAACCGCGGAGGCCTTCAGTGCTTTGCAAGCCTACCTCAAGCGCTATCCGCAGGGGTCGTTCCTGACGGCGGCCCAGCACTACAAAGGGGAAGCTGCACGCTCGTTGGGCAAGTGGGACGACGCTTTGGCCGCATACCGGGCCGTTACGGAGCAACCACGATCCGATTACTCCGAAAATGCCTACCGTTGGTTGGGTACCCGTGCGTTGATCGACAAACGTTTTGCAGAGGGTCAATTGGCTTTTGAGAAGTTGTTGACGCTCAGCGAGAAACCAGACGATTTTCGTCGGGCAAACGAAGGTTTGATGCGGTGTGCCGTGGGCTTGGGTCAGCAGGCCGCAGTCCTTCAATACACCGACGCCATTCTAGCGGACGAAAAACACGCCCCAGAGGTTCGCAACGAGGCATACGTGCTCCGTGCCCGTGCTCATTTGGCGCAGGGCGACACCCTTTCAGCGCGCACGGCCTTTGATCAAGTGGTGTCCAAAACGCGCGGGTCGTACCAAGCAGAAGGCTACTACTACCAAGCGTTTTTCCTCGCGCAATCCAAGCAATTCGCCGCCAGTAACGAAGCGGTCTTTGCTTTGATCGACAACCACCCGTCCGAGGGAGAATGGCGGCACCGCGGTCTGTTGCTCTTGGCGCAGAACTACCTGGGTCTGAACGATCCCTTCCAGGCGCAGTACACCTTGGACTTCTTGCTGGAGGACAGCCCTTCAGAAACCGTAGCGGCAGCGGCTCAGGCCTTGAAAAAATCTTTAGAGAATCCCGCCAATTCGGCAATCGACCCCAATACCAACGACTGATGAAGTATGCAAAATGGGTGGCTTTGGCCGCATTTTTAGTGGGTGCTGCAGGTGCTTTTGCCCAACCGGTGGGCGGCTCCATGGGCGGAGTGGATATTTTGGTGGTGGACCGGTACAAAGCCAAAGTGCGTGAGGCCGTTAAAATAACCGGTCAGCCGGAGGTAAAAGACACCACGGTGCAGCCGTTGCCCGTGAACATTCGCGTTCGTCCGCGGTTCGCAGCGCCTAAAGTTCAGTTGGAGCCCATCCAGCCGATCTCCATTGGCAAAACCCGGGTGGAGCGCATGCCCAAAAACTACCTGCGCATGGGCGTGGGCAACTACGGATCCCCCGAGCTTGCCTTCGCAGTGGGAGCGGGGCGAACCACCAACGCGTCGTGGGCGGTAAAGGCTGCGCACCAAAGCACCGCAACCGGTGTCCCCGCAGACACCCGGGTGTTTCGCAACAACGCCGCACAAGACAACCGAATTCAAGCCCGATGGGTTCAGAACGTGGGTTCCGTACGCCTGTCTACCGGAATGGAGGGCCAGAGCCAGATGGTGTCGTTTTACGGTGTTCCGCTGGATTCTGCGGTAAACTTGAAAGACACCAACACGCGTGCACCTCAGCGCTGGATGCATTCCGCCGGTGTTTCGGTTCAATTGGAGCCTCTTCGCACGGGGCGTAAGGCCTTTTTCTACGGCTTGAACACAGACTATAACTATTTGTACGACGCCGTGGGCGCGGCCCAGGAGCACCGCGCTCAATTGGGGGTGGATTTGCGCAAAAGGGTACAAAACGTTCAGTTGTTGGTTCCGATTTCTGCTTCAGCGTTGCAGATCAGTCAAGTGATGGGCGCAACCCGTTTGCTGGCGGTGGATTTTTCGCCGTCAATTGCGGATACGGTGGGGCTGTTCCATTTTACGGCGGGCTTTAAAATGATTCCCGTCTTTCGGCAGAGCCCGGGAACGGCCGTTCCCGCCAAGCTGTACGCTCGCCCCAACCTGCAAGCAACGGTGCCTTTGGTCAAAAACGTAATCAATATTTACGGAGGATTTGTGGGGTCGGTGAACACGGCCGGTTGGAGCGGCCTGTTGGGTCAAAATCCGTGGATCAGCGAATTGACCGAATACCGCGAGACGGCAGAAACCCGTTTGTATGCGGGCTTCAACGGACGCATTACGGGTCGATTGGGCTACCAGTTGGGCCTGTCCTTGATCAGCAAAACCAACGCAGCGCAATTCTACCGAAATGCGGGCGGCTTCGCGCAGGATTCGGGCCGAATCTTTGTGGAATACGTGAATTGGACCAACGTGCAGCAACGTGCAGAGTTGTCCTACCAACATCCGGTGGGTTTGGAATTGCGCTCCTTCCTGGAACTCAACCGCTACCGCGGTGCGGGAGGAACCGTCGGCACGATTTACCACGTGCCTGCCTACGAGGCGGGGGTTCACGGCTTGTTCAATTTAAAGGGCAAGGTCCGATTGGAGACCGACCTTCGTTGGGTGGGGCCGCGGGATGTTCCAGGTGCGGCGGCCGATGCGTTGCCGTCCTACCTGGATTGGCGCATGGGGGTGTACTACCAGTACAACAAGCAATTGCAAGCGTATGCGAACGGAACGAACCTTTTGAACAGCAAGTACGCGCTGTGGCAAGGCTATACGGTGCAAGGCATTCGCGGGGTTTTGGGCTTGGCGTATAAGTTCTAAATCTTGAGCATCTGCCAGCGCGATTGCCTCTGCGGTTGGGGGCGTCTTTTTAGGGGTGAAGATTGTTGAAAACCTGTTAAAAATACAGGGTTTTGGAGGGGGTGGTACCGTGCTTGCGCGGTACCACTTTCTTATCTTTGTAGGTATCCCAAAAAATAACGCATTCCATGAGCGATCCCAAGCACTACGGCGCAGATAGTATTCAAGTACTCGAAGGATTAGAGGCGGTGCGCAAGCGCCCCGCCATGTACATTGGCGACATTGGGCTCAAGGGCCTTCACCACTTGGTTTATGAGGTGGTGGACAACTCCATAGACGAGGCCTTGGCCGGTCATGCCTCCCGAATTGAGGTGACCATTGAGGAGGACAACTCCATCACCGTTAAAGACAACGGTCGGGGCATTCCGGTAGCGATGCACACCAAAGAACAGAAGTCTGCTTTGGAGGTGGTCATGACGGTTCTGCACGCCGGCGGTAAGTTTGACAAGGACTCTTACAAAGTTTCCGGCGGTCTGCACGGCGTGGGCGTGAGCTGCGTGAACGCACTTTCTTCTGATTTGTGCGTGGACGTGCACCGGGACGGGAAGCACTACCGCCAGGAATACAAAATTGGCATTCCTCAGTACCCTGTCAAAGAGGTGGCGGACTCAGATTACCGCGGAACCATCGTTCGGTTTACCCCCGACGCCTCCATTTTTTACGATACGGTTTACCACTACGATATTTTGGCGGCGCGTTTGCGCGAGTTGTCGTTCTTGAACCGCGGCATCACCATCACGCTGACGGACGTGCGCAAGCCGGAAGTTGCCGACGATTCCTGGACTCCGCGCTCGGAGACGTTCCTCTCAGAAGGCGGTTTGCGGGAGTTCGTGACCTACGTGGACCAGAACCGTGAGGCGCTGATAGAAGACGTGATGTACATGGAAGGCGAAATCGACGGTATTCCGGTTGAGGTGGCCATGAAGTACAACACGTCGTACTCGGAAAATATTCATTCGTACGTCAACAACATCAACACCCACGAGGGAGGTACCCACTTGTCGGGATTCCGCCGAGCCTTGACGCGCACGCTGAAAAAGTACGCGGACGAGAGCGGTATCTTGACCAAGGAGAAGATTGAAGTAGCGGGCGACGACTTCCGGGAGGGCTTGACCGCCGTTATTTCCGTGAAGGTGATGGAACCTCAGTTTGAGGGGCAAACCAAAACCAAATTGGGCAACTCAGAGGTGGGTGGTGCTGTGGATCGAATCGTGGGCGAAATGCTCGCTAATTACTTGGAGGAGCACCCCGCAGAGGCACGCATCGTGGTTCAGAAGGTGGTTCTGGCGGCCAAGGCCCGTATTGCTGCGCGCAAAGCACGCGAAATGGTGCAGCGCAAAACCGTCCTGGGCAGCAACAGCTTGCCCGGAAAATTGGCGGATTGCCAAGAAACGGATCCAGCGAAGTGCGAGATTTTCTTTGTGGAGGGCGACTCCGCCGGCGGAACCGCAAAACAAGGTCGCGATCGTCATTTTCAGGCCATCATGCCGCTTCGAGGCAAGATTCTGAACGTGGAGAAGGCCATGATGCACCGGATTTTTGAGAACGAAGAGATTCGCAATATGTTCACCGCGTTGGGCGTGAGCATTGGCACGGAGGAAGACGCCAAGGCGCTGAATATAAACAAATTACGCTACCATAAAATCGTCATCATGTGCGACGCGGACGTGGACGGTTCGCACATTGCTACGTTGATCATGACGTTTTTCTTCCGGTACATGAAGGAGTTGATTGAGCGCGGTTACGTATACATTGCATCACCGCCCTTGTACTTGGTGAAAAAGGGCAGCAAACAGCATTATGCGTGGAACGAGCAGCAGCGCGATCAATGGTCTAGAGAATTGGGCGGCGAAAGCGAGTCCGGAGTGAATATTCAGCGCTACAAGGGTTTGGGTGAGATGAATGCGGAGCAGTTGTGGGACACCACCATGAATCCAGCGTTCCGCACCTTAAAGCAAGTAACCATTGACAACGCAACGGAAGCTGACCGCATCTTCTCCATGCTCATGGGGGACGATGTTCCGCCTCGTCGTGAATTCATTGAAGCCAACGCAAAATATGCCCGGATCGACGCGTAAGGCGCCGCTTTCGGGTGTAATTTTGCACCGCAATTCCGCATAAAAACCCTTGTCATGAAAATTACGGTCGTCGGTGCCGGCAACGTTGGTGCCACTTGCGCAGAGAACATCGCCCGCTTGGAGCTTGCTCCTGAAGTAGTATTGTTGGACATCAAAGAGGGCTTTGCCGAGGGCAAGGCCATGGACATGATGCAAACCGCCGCCATCCAAGGCTGGAGCACGCGCATCACCGGTACCACCGGCGACTACAGCAAGACAGCCGGTTCGGAAGTGGTGGTCATTACCTCCGGAATTCCCCGCAAGCCGGGCATGACCCGCGAGGAGTTGATCGGAACCAACGCCGGTATTGTGAAGTCGGTGGTGGAAAATGCATTGAAGTACTCACCGAACGCTACTATTGTGGTGATTTCCAACCCCATGGACACCATGACCTTCTTGGCGGCCCGCACCAGCGGATTGCCCAAAAACAAAATCATCGGCATGGGCGGTATTTTGGACTCCAGTCGTTTTAAGTACTACCTGAGCCAAGCCATGGGCGTTCCGTCCAACGATTTGCAAGGAACGGTAATTGGCGGCCACGGAGACACCACCATGATTCCGTTGACGCGTTTGGCGTCCTACCAAAGCAGTCCCGTTTCAGCGCATCTTTCCGAGGAGCGTTTGGCGAAGGTAAAGGCAGACACGATGGTGGGTGGCGCTACGTTGACCGGTTTGCTGGGAACGTCTGCGTGGTACGCCCCCGGAGCGGCCGGAGCGGCCTTGGTGGCCAGCATTGTGCGCGACGAAAAGCGGGTGTTCCCTTGCTGCGTAGCGTTGAACGGCGAGTACGGCCAGTCGGACATTTGCTTGGGCGTGCCCGTGGTTATTGGCAAGAATGGCTGGGAGAAGATTGTGACCTTGGATTTGAACGAGGCCGAGCAAGCGGAGTTCAACAAGAGCGCTGCGGCGGTTCGGTCGATGAATGCGGTACTGGACACGCTGTAAGCGTTTCGTTTTTACCAAATAAAGTGTACCGGTGGGCGGCAATCCATCGGTACATTTTTTTTGTGCCCCACTCCGGCACCCGGGCCAGGATGCTGCCCAGGAACGGGTAGGGGGTAGGGAGTTCCTTGAGGATGGGGGAAAGGGCTTGGTGGGCGTGGTGCCAGCGGTTTCCGTCCCAAAACGCAACACCGTCTGCGTCCGGGTTGGGGTGGGGAGTAAAGTTGAGGACGGCGCGGCGATCGCGGCGTTGGAGCCACGAGACGGTTGCGTTGCACAGGACGCAAGGGCCGTCGTACAGCACCCACTTTTCGTTTGGTCCGAATGTGGGCAGTGGCCCCGGGCCCGGGCTGCCGGATCCGTCCGAGGGGTTGGTTGCTACGGTATTTGCGTTGTTGGTCACGGCACCACCATCAAGCGAGCCGCCTTCTGACCGCAACGAAGCACGTACATTCCGGCAGGCCAATTCGACGTCTGTACCGCATGCGGGGAACCGTCGGTCTCGCCAGAGGCCATTACCTGGCCCGTGAGCGTTACCACTTGGTAGGGGCCGGGAGTGCCGGAGAACCAAAACTCCGCTTGTGCCGGGTTGGGCCAAATTTTGAGATCCATCGCTACTGAAGGAGTTTCTTCGGGCAGTCCAATGCGAAACGCCTCTCCGCGGAATAGGAGCAGGCCGCCGCTGCGGTTTCCCAACGCCAACTCCGGAAATCCGTCCCCATTGAAATCGCGTACGGCCGGAGCGTTGTTTCGTCCGGATTGAACCCAACTGCCCATTCGTTCCAAGGCCGGGGTTCCTGTAAATTTAAAGTTGGGGCGGAGAAAATCACGACCCAACAGGGGCAGGGTGCATCCTTGGGTAGTGAGGGCGTTGAAGGTAACGGCATCCCCGTAGGCGTGCGAACGGAAGGGAGTGGTGCTGCTGGCCAGGTGCACGTCGGTAAACGGAAGGTTCTTGCTGAAGCAAATTTCAACCACCACGTTGCCGGAACCGTCCCAATCGAATGGGGTTTGCAGGGCGATGCTGTTGGGGCCAACGGAAGGAACGTGCAGGTAGTCAAACACTTCCTTTAAGTTGCTCACAAAACCGGTCAAACTGTCCAACGGCGTGGACCCCATGCGCACGGTAAATCCTTGACTCAGGTACTGCATGGTTCCCGGCAAGACTTCAAAACCCAAATGCGTAAAACGGTATCGACCGGTGCCCAATTCGCTTTTCCTGATGAGGTATTGGTGGCGGCCGGCCCGACGCGTTCCGCCAAACGGCGTCTGCAAATAACCATTTCCGGACAAGGTTCCGGTTCCAACCTGGAGGGAAACATTCGTGGGTTGGCCCAACACGTGGGGCAATCCGCTGAATTCAACCACACCCGAATCCGCGGTTCCAACCACCAAGCGAACCGCGCCTTGGGCGTCCACAAATCCACGAGGGACGGCCTTTCCGGCAAAGGTTCCGGACAAATCTGCACTGATCCCTCCCCACCGAAGCACGGGCACATCCCATGCGGGCGATTGAAGGGATCCTGTATTTTGGATGAAGGTTAGGTTTCCTTCAAAATTGCCCACCAAAAGGTCCAAATCCCCGTCTTGGTCGATGTCGAACAATTCAGGAGTGGCGTCTTGGCCTACATCCACATTCAGCCAGGTGGATACGGCGGTTTGAAAACTGGGCGCAAAAAAGCCGCCGGAGTTGGTGCACAACACCAGCGTGCCGTCCCAACGGCCCACCACCAGGTCCAAATCTCCATCGCCGTCCAAGTCCCCGGCGGTGGGCGCCAAGTCTCCCGTTCCAAAAGCAGTTTGGACCGCCGGTACCAAGGTGATGGGAAGGTCCGTCTTCCACCAAGGCTGGGCCACGGTTCCCGCATTGCGGTAAAACCGCAGTTTTCCTTCGGTCCCAACCAACAAGTCAGGCTGTCCGTCGGTGTTCCAATCTGCAAAGCACGGAACGGCGTGCTTCCCAAAATCCAGTTGATCCCGCTGCAAAAAAGAAGAGTCTTGGAGGGTCCATACGGGACTTTGCGGTGTGCCGGTGTTGCTGTACAACCAGGTGTTCTTGAGGTACGGACCCGAAATCAGATTGGTTCCTACCACAACGTCGGTCTGGCCGTCGTTGTTGGCATCTACCGTGGACGGGCAGGGGAACGGTACGTTGACCCGGGTGTGATTGGACGGCCAAGCGGTATCTTGCGATTCAATATTCGCCAAAAGTGCGGTTCCTACGTTGAATCCCGCCACGGCGGTGGGGTAGCTCATGTCCCCCAAAAGCACATCTTTTTTGCCGTTTGCGTCCAAATCCAGTACCGCAAGCGCACTGCCGGAATGAAGGGTCTGTTCGGGAGCGGCCCAGCTTCCGGTGCATGCGTCTATGACCAAGGCATTGCTCAGGGGCTTGGACTCCAGAGCGTCGCCCCAACAGTCGGTTTCCAAGACAAACTGGAGACCACAAGGCTGGGTATTTTTGTGCCATTCAATGCCAAAACCGGCTAAACCAAAGGTGAGGATGTCCAAATCTCCGTCGTTGTCGACGTCGTCCACCACGGGGCGGTCTGCGATGGAAACGTACAGATTGGACAAGGTGCCTGTTCCGTTGTCGGTGAGAATAAAGGGACCGTTCAGGGCCCACTGAAAGCGCACGGTGTTGCTGTCTCGGATGGCCTGATAAACCCCAATTCCCGGGTTGGCGCCGCAAAACAAATCAGGAAGTCCGTCGCAGTTGTAGTCTGCAAAAACCATCCATTCCCGTACCGCAGGAAAATTGGGCACCCAGTCCCCGCGGTACGTGTAGGAGTTGGCCCGACGCTGCAAGGGAATCCAGCGGTAGCCGTCGCGATCGAATCCAATGAGATCCTGTTGGCCGTCGTCGTCAAAATCCAGCCGTCCGAATTGTATGGAATTCCACCCCCCCGCGAATCCCAAGGGCAGCGAGTCTTGCGATGCGGTCCCCACTTTGGCGGAGCGCCAAGGAGAAAACGAGGCAATGGGTTGGGCAACAGCAGTTGCGGTTGTTAAAAAAAGACCAACAAGAAGGGAAAATCGAACCGAATACAGCATCTGTATAAAGATACAATAAACTATATTTGCCACCTTATTCCAAAAGTGCATACCATGCAGAACAAAGCGGTTATTCGCCTATTTGCCATTGCCTTCGCAGCGGCTTGTTTGTACGAACTCTCATTCACGTTTGTGGCGCAGCGCGTTGAAAGCCAAGCCAAAGAATACGCCCAAGGTGACCCCGTTAAGGAAAAGTCGTACTTGGATTCCATTGCTTCGTTCCCGGTGTACAATTTGGGCATCGCCGAATACACCTATAAGGAGGTCAAAGGACGTGAGATGAACTTGGGTCTGGACCTCCGCGGCGGCATGAACGTCATTTTGGAGGTTTCCGTGCGTGACGTGCTGGTGGGACTGACCGGCAACTCCAAGGATCCGATGTTCTTGGATGCTTTGAGCAAGACCGACGCCCGTATGGCCAGCAGCCAGGGCGCGTACTTGGATGTGTTTTTTCAAGAAATGGACGCCGTCCGTGGCGATCGTAAGTTGAGCGACGTTGGTTTGTTTGGAACGAAGGACATGGCCGACCGTGTGGGTGTGGATGCTTCAGACGACGACGTTAGAAATACGGTTCGCGGCGACGTAAATGCTTCGATTGAAAACGTTTACACCGTATTGAAGGCCCGTATTGACCAGTTTGGTGTGGTTCAGCCGAACATCCAGAAGTTGGAAAATTCCGGCCGGATTTTGGTGGAGCTACCCGGTGTAAAAGAACCTGCTCGCGTTCAGCGCTTGCTGCAAGGAACGGCACGATTGGAGTTCTGGCGCACGTACCAAGGCGGAGAATGGATGCAGTTCATGGTGGACGCCAACGATAAACTCAAGGCAACCGTTAAAGAAACAGTTCCAGCAGTGGAGAAAGCAGCCGAGCCAAGTGCGTTGGACGTTGCGTCCATTCCGGATGCAGAAGGCAAAACGACGGATTCACCGACGGCCGACACCGCTGCAAAGGCAAAAGCTGCTGCTAACGATACGGCCAACAAAGATTTCGGTCCCTTGTTGAAGGTGATGGCCTTGAACGTGAATCCCCAAACCGGTGCTATTGGTGAAGGTCCGGTCATTGGCTACGCAGCCACCAAGGACACTTCCAAAATCAATGCGTATTTGCGCAACGACGCCGTTCGTTCCATGATTCCGGGCGACAAGCGCAACGTTCGTTTTGCCTGGACACGTCCGGAGAAAGAAGCGGACGTGACCATGTTGATTGCCTTGCGCGGTACCCGCGACATGCAGCCGGAGTTGGACGGTGACGTTATTGTAGATGCTCGTCAAGAATTCGACAACGGAAACAATCCAGTGGTCAGCATGTCCATGAACGGTCAGGGCGCACAAATTTGGAAGCGTTTGACGGGTGAAGAGGGAGCTAAAAATCCAAAAGGTCATGTGGCGGTAGTACTCGACGGAATGATTTACAGCTACCCCCGCGTAAACGGTGAGATTGCAGGCGGACGCACGCAAATCGAAGGTGGTTTTTCTTTGGAGGAAGCAACGGACCTGGCAAACGTATTACGTGCCGGTAAATTGCCGGTTCCAGCACGCATCATTCAATCCGACGTTGTTGGACCGAGCTTGGGTAAGGAAGCGATTTCTGCCAGCTTGTGGTCATTTGTATACGCGATGGGCGTCGTTTTCTTGTACATGGTGTTCTACTACGCTGGAGCAGGATGGGCCGCTAACCTTTCTTTGGTGGCCAATATGTTCTTCATTTTCGGCATCTTGGATGCCATTGGAGCAGTATTGACCTTGCCCGGTATGGCCGGTATCGTTTTGACCATTGGTATGGCGGTGGATGCGAACGTATTGATTTACGAACGTGTGCGTGAAGAATTGGCAGGAGGTAAATCGGTCGATGCGGCGGTTAAAGATGGCTACAAGCATTCCTACGGAGCCATCTTGGACTCCAACTTGACCACGTTGTTGACGGCGATTATTTTGTATTTGTTCGGAACGGGTCCGATTCGTGGTTTTGCTACTACGTTGATCATTGGTATTCTTTCTTCCTTGTTTACGGCCATTTTCATCTCGCGTCTTTACTTGGAGTGGCGCTTGAGCAAAAAGTCGGAAGTGACTTTTTCGAACAGCTTCTCCAAAGAGTTTTTTGCCAACACGAAGTTTGGATTCATGCAAAATCGCAAGATTGCGTATGCAGTTTCCTTGGTTCTGGTGGTTGGAAGTTTGGTTTCGCTCGCCACCCGCGGCATGCAATTGGGTGTTGATTTCTCAGGAGGTCGTACCTACCAAGTTCGCTTTGACCAGCCGGTTCAGGTGGAAGATTTGGGAGCCTCGTTGATGGCGGAGTTCCGCAAGGAAGACCCCAATGCAACGGCACCTGTTGTAAAGACTTTAGGCACACCGGAACAGGTGGTGATCACCACCAACTTCCGAATTGAAGAGTCGGGTGCCGATGTGGAAGATGCCTTGCGCAAGTCACTGTATGCGGGGGTCAAAGGTTTTTATGCGAAATCGTTAACCGAGTCCGAGTTCTTATCCATTGAAGAAAATCCATTGGGCCTTGTTGCTTCTCGTCAAGTGGGGCCTACCGTAGCAGACGACATTCAGAAGACGGCCGTTTGGGCAGTACTGTTCTCTCTTTTGGGAATATTCATCTACTTGTTGGTTCGCTTCAATAAATGGCAGTATTCCTTTGGTGCGGTTGTGGCCTTGGCCCACGATGCCATTATCGTAATGGGTGTGTTTTCTGTTTTCAATGGAATTCTTCCTTTCTCGCTGGAAGTAGATCAAGCATTCATTGCTGCAATTCTTACGGTTATTGGTTACTCCATCAACGATACGGTGGTGGTGTACGACCGTATTCGTGAATTCTTCAGCATGAAGAACCACGCGAAGTTGACCAAGTTTGAGTTGTTGAACAACGCCTTGAACCAAACTCTGGGCCGTACGTTCAATACGTCCATGACAACTTTGGTGGTATTGATCGTTATCTTCTTGTTTGGAGGAGACGTTATCCGTGGTTTCGTGTTCGCCATTTTGGTGGGTATTGTTGTGGGTACCTATTCTTCGTTGTTCATTGCAACACCGATTTTGGCCGATACAGCCAAGAAGTTGGGCGATGAGGCGGACGAGGCTTAATTGACGCAAGAGGTTTAATTTTGGACAGGGCCGCCCATCGGGCGGCCCTGTCGTATTTTTGTCCCATGCAATTCTTATTCATCAGCGGTGGCGAATTAACGGTAGTGCTCTTGGTGGCCTTGTTTGTATTGGGGCCCAAGCGCATTCCGGAAGTGGCGCGTGGTTTGGCCAAGGCCATCAAAACCGTTCGCAACGCGTCGAACGAAATCAAACGCGAAATTGCGGATGCCGCAGAGAAGGATTCCGCGATTTCGGAATTGAAAACTACGGTAGAGGATGCAAAGACCACCCTCAACGAGGTGGTCGACGCGGTAA
>CANHXZ010000042.1 GCA_947464785.1 Flavobacteriales bacterium
AGGAGAAGATCCTGGAGAATCTTCGGATTTTCGTTCAGGCAGCAAAAGGTCGGGGCGAGTCCTTGGACCACGTGTTGCTGCACGGCCCTCCCGGATTGGGAAAAACCACCTTGGCGCACATTGTGGCCAACGAATTGAACGTCGGGATCAAAATGACGTCTGGCCCCGTGTTGGACAAGCCCGGCGATTTGGCCGGACTGTTGACCTCCCTGGAGGCGAACGACGTTCTGTTCATCGACGAAATACACCGATTGAGTCCCGTGGTGGAGGAGTACCTGTATTCGGCCATGGAGGATTTTAAGATTGATATTTTGATTGAGTCCGGTCCGCACGCGCGAAGCGTGCAGATAGGATTGCAGCCTTTTACGTTGGTGGGTGCTACCACGCGGTCTGGAATGCTCACCGCGCCCTTGCGGGCGCGGTTCGGTATTGCCTCGCGGTTGGAATACTACACCGCGGAGCGGTTGTCCACCATCGTGGAACGGTCGGCCGGCATTCTGGGGGTAGTCATTCAACCCAATGCCGCCATTGAGATTGCCCGACGGAGCCGAGGCACCCCACGTATTGCGAACGCGCTGCTGCGGCGCATCCGCGATTTTGCGCAGGTGAAAGGCGACGGCACCATCGACATGGCCATTGCGCGCATGGGAATGGACGCCTTGGACGTGGACGAGCACGGCTTGGACGAGATGGACAACAAGTTGCTGTTGGCGCTCATCGACAAGTTTCGCGGAGGCCCGGTGGGGTTGTCTACTTTGGGTACAGCGGTTGGCGAACAAGCGGACACCTTGGAGGAAGTTTACGAACCGTACTTGATCCAGGAAGGCTATTTGGCGCGTACCCCGCGCGGCCGTGTGGCCATGGACAAGGCCTACGCGCACTTGGGCAGAAAAGGGCCGCAGCACGGCCTGTTTGACCCCGGCGCGAACGCATGAACCCCGCTCAGGCGAAAGCGTCGCTCGTGCGCCATGCGGAGCGCCTGGGCTTTGGCGATTGCCGCGTGGCGCGTGCCGATTTTTTAGAGGAAGAAGTTGTTGGGTTGGAGGCCTGGTTGGCGCGCGGTTACCACGGCTCCATGGGCTACATGGCCAATCACTTTGACAAACGTTTGGATCCGCGCAAGCTCGTGCCCGGCGCCAAAACCGTGGTTTCGCTGCGCTACAACTATTTCCCAGATCAGGAACAAGTCCCGCACGAGGACGTCCCTAAAATTGCCCGCTACGCCTACGGAGAGGATTACCACCGCGTGGTCAAAGACCGACTGTTCGAATTGATGGACGCCTGGCAGTCCGACGTTGGAGCGGTGGCAGGCCGTTGTTTTGTGGATTCAGCTCCCGTTTTGGAGCGGGCCTGGGCGCGCCGCAGCGGTTTGGGCTGGGTCGGCAAAAACAGCCTATTGCTGGCCAAAGGGGTCGGATCTTATTTCTTTTTGGCGGAGTGGATCTTGGACCTGGAATTGCCGCCGGACCCACCCGTTACGGACCACTGCGGAACCTGTACGCGTTGTTTGGACGCGTGCCCTACCCAAGCCTTGATACAGCCGGGTGTTTTGGACAGCAACAAGTGCATTTCCCACGCCACCATTGAGCTGCACGCTGCGGTGCCGGAGTCTTTGGTGCCGGACCTCAACGGCTGGACGTTTGGCTGCGACATTTGCCAAGAAGTGTGTCCGTGGAACCGACACGCCAAGCCCCACACGGAAAAACGATTTGCTCCGGAAGGCAATTGGACCCAATGGACGGAGTTGGACTGGCGTCGGATGAACGAGGAGGTCTTTGCCCAAGTATTTGGCAAGAGTCCGTTGATGCGTGCCGGGTATGCCAAATGGCAGGAAAACCGATCGGCCGCGCGTCGCGCCGTGCCGGAAAAGGGCCGCGCCAACGAGAACCGAACGGCTGGCCAAGGATAATCTTAAAAAAGCAGGTGTTACAAGGCCGGTACGGCAACCGCCTGAAGTACCTCGTAGGTAACCGCGTCGTACGCCACGGCAATCCAATCCACGCGGCTGGCGTTCCAACCGTCGGGAAGTTCGTAGGCCACCCAGCTGCTGTAAGTTCCGCCCACACTACTGTTTGCGGGCAGGGCAGAAAGTCCCAAGATGCCCTTGGGGGCCGCGCGCAATACGTGATTGTGTGTGTAGGTTCGGTTTCGGGTGTTGTCCGGCATCAGCTGGGGGGAAGTAATCCCGCTTTCCGTCAAGTAAAACGCCACGTGCACGGGGTTGGTTCGGGCCGATGCCGCCGTTAGGCGGTACTGAAGCACGGCCTGACGACCGTCGGCATTCCAACCGGGGACTACTTCAAAGAGTGCCTGAGGAGCTTCCGCCAGAAAATCCACGGCACGTGTTTGCCACGTGGTGTAGGACTTCCACTGGTTGGTGGGGTAGTCTGCGCGCTGCACCATGCCGTTGGGCAGGCCAATGGGCGGGCCAAAGTAGTTCCAAAGCGACTCAGACTCCGGGGTGCTGAAATCGGTGGGGTAGGAGGTGTCTACGTTGGAAAAACCACTGCTTCGGGCGTGAATGGCCAAGGGAACCACGCGGTCCCCGTACAACGAGTCCAATTTTACCAAAACCTTGGTGGCCTTGGGGCAATTTTTGCACGTGTGGCCCGTAAAATCTTCAATGTAGACCGTGCTTTCCGTCTGGCGAACGGTATCGCCGTACACTACCGACGCCCAGTCCACATTGATGGCGTTTTTGAACGGCTGATCCACGGTATCGCAGCCGGAAATTCCCAAAACGGCCGTCAAGCACGCAGCGACCCAGGTAGGTAGTTTGTGGCGCATCGGTTAAAAGCTTGTGGTGAATGAAACGGCCAATCCGTTGGACGGTGGAACCACGCGGCATATGCCCCCCACGCAAAAAATTCCTTGTTGCTGGCGGCCGTAGTTGATTTGGATTCGGGTGTTGCCGGAGAAGTGGATCAGCGATAAAATGGGGTAGTGGATCCGACGCCCCACGGAGGGGTGCCCGTAGTTGTAGATTTCCTGCACCGCAACCGTCCAACGGTCGGAGACGGTCCATTCCACCAAGCCCATGACCGCATCTCCGCGGAAACCGTTGGCGGTATTCCATTGCGCTTCGTAGCGCAGGGTTTGGCCGTTGGGCAGGGTGTGTTGGAACTCCGCAACCGCGGCGCGTACCGTCAGCAGCGAATCTTGTCCGGGGTTGGCCAAAAGGACAGCATCCGCAACACCGTCGTTCAAAACGGTTTTGTTGTACCGGAGGTCGTACAGGGTCAGCATGCCCTTGGACTTTTTGGAGAACTTCTTTCGAAGCTCCAGATTCACATCCCGGAAGTACGGAATTTCTCCGCGTTTGAGCCAATCGGACCGGTACCCGTCCGTGCCGACGGCGCCAATGGGAACGCCCGTTGCCACCGGGCTTTTTTGCAGCGACTCCGCCCACGAGGCGTTCAGTGCAACCGTCAGGCCGGTTTTGCCGCCCAGCCAGCTGCCTTTTGAAAAGGCTTTCACCACGTCGATTTCACCCCCTTGTTCGCCGTTGATTTGGGTGGCGTACGGGAAGAGGGCGGGTAGAGCGTAGGTGTGCAGCTTGGACGTGGGCGGCAAGAAGTTGACAAAAACGTCAAACTGCTGCGCGCTGCGGTCGCTCCGGAAGCTCATGTTGTCGATGCGTTTGGCGGATGCTTGCACCGAAAATCCTTTGGTGCGGTAGGTCAGCGTGGACCGCAAGGCTTGCCCGGGGCGGTAGATGTACGCGTTGTCAAACGAGGGGTCGTTGGCCTTGTAGACGTATTCGCTGTTTAGGCTCCACTTGCCCTTGGCCAAGTTGAATCGTAAAGCCCCGGCGGCAACGTTTGCGGGCAAATTCAATTCCGGATCGTTTGCCGGTTGGTACTTACTCACAAAGCTTCCGCCCAAAACCGCGGCACCGGCCTTCCACGGCAGGTTGTATTCCGCGTCGACTCCCCGCACAATTCCCTCGCCCAACGAAAAGTACCGACGCTGTTTGCCCAAAACCCCTTTGATTTGCAGGCCGTTTTTCCAGCGCGTGGCAATCCGTACCCCGTCCAGGGCGTTGTCCAATCCCAGCGCGCGCTCTTCGTAGGCGCGCAAAATCATGCCGCTGCCAAACTGCTCGTAAAAGTTGCCCACCGTGATGTCAAACCCATCTTGCTCAAACTGAACAAAGCGGTAGGGAATGCCCTGTCCCTTAAAGCCTTGCGGGTAACCCAAGATGGGGTTTTGGTAGTTTTCGTAGCGCATCCCCGCGCGCAGACCGCCTTGGGTGTAGGTAAACGTCGCGAATCCTTGCCCACGGAACTTGTCTTCGGGGTAATACTGGCCGGTAGGGTCCAGGATGCTGTCCCGAACATACGCCTGGCCGTCGAATTGAAAAATGGCGTGCAATTCCCCCGGTTGACCGACGGTTCCCACGGGTTGGGCCCAAAGGCCAAAACTCAGCACCGCCAACGCTGCGGTACCGATTGCTGCAATACGATTCATGCTCAGTGGTTCGATGTTCCTGCCGGAACCGTTTCCGAAGACCCTGCGGCTGCGGCACGAATGGCCTCCATCAAGTGTTTTTCCTCGCCGGGAACGTATTTATTGGCCTGGTACACAATTTCCCCTTTGCCGTTCAGCAAAAACGTGTGCGGTACGTTGTTCACGCCCATGGCCCGACGCAGTACGCTGTTTGGGTCCAAAAGAACCGTGTATTCCCACTCTTGGCCGGCCACAAAGGGTCCCACCTTGGCAGAAGTACGGGCATCGTCGATGGAAACCGCCACCACCTTCACGCCGGTGGTCTTCTGCAAATCCTCGTAGTAATCGTTCAAGGCATTCAACTCGCTGATGCAGGGCTTGCACCACGTCGCCCAAAAGCTTACCACCATGGGCTTGCCGTCGTTGGTCACCGACGCTGCGTCGATGGTTTTGTATTCCAAAGTTTGGATTTGTGCGTGGGGCAACCCCTGTGCGAAGGCCGAAGTAGCGAGGCCAAGGGCCAATGCCGTTACAAAAATGCGCATGGTATCTGAGTGAGTATACGAAGATAACAAAAAAGGGGCCATTCCTTGCGGAATGGCCCCTCAGGTGCAGCGCTCCGCTGCAAATAAGACTTAGTGAGCTACCGTCAAACGAACGGTTTGTACGGCGTTGTTCGTAACCACGCGAGCGGTGTACACACCGTTGGGCAAGCCAGCTACGGGCAACGTCAACTCGTGCGAACCGGCCTCCAATGCGCGGGCGGGCAATTCAGCAACCACCTGACCGTTCAAATTGGTCAAGCTTACGGATACTTGGCTGTTGTCCACCAACGTCAAAGCAATGCGCGCTGCGTCCGAAGCGGGGTTCGGGAATACGCTCAAAGCGCCGCCTTGCAATTCCTCAGAGCTCAAAGCATTGTTGGCTACCCAAATGTTGTCCAAGAACAAAGTGTTTCCATATCCAGAAATACCCTCAAACTTCACCACCACACCAGCGTTTCCAGCGTAGGAAGCCAAGGAAACAGAGTTTTGCTTCCATTCGCTGGCCGTTGGCCAGAAACGGGTGTTGTTGCCCACCGGAGTGCGGGTGGCCAACTGGTTGCCCGTTTTGTTGAATACCTCAGTGAAGGTTGCGCCGCAATCGGTAGAAACGGAAACTTTCAGCTGATCCGGCTCGCTGCCGTCGTACTGAGCGTGTGCGTGCTGGAAGAACAACTTAGGACTGGTCAAGCCGGCCAAGTTCAATTTCTGGGTGGTTACGGAAACGGTTCCGCCCGCTTGAATGGCGTAGAAGTCCAACATCAACGACTTGTCCGACTGCGCAAATCCGCCCAAGTTTTGGGTAGTACCGGCACCTGCCTTGCTGATGACGAACAAGCGAGGTGAAGTACCGCCTTGAATCAAACCGGAAGAAGCAGGCAAGGCCGTCGTGGTAGCGGCTTCAACGCCTTCGTTGTACGGTGTGGCCAAAGGAGTGGTTCCAATGGTTGAAATGCGCAACGTAGGAGCTGCGTTGTTCATGGTGTTGGCATCCGCCTTTCCGTTGGGGGCACCTACGGAATAAACGAAGGCGTTCGCACCGCCCGCCAAAGTCAAGGCAGGGAAGTTTACCGCAACAGATGCACCTGCAGCCAAGTTGCCGGTCCAGTTTTGAACCACGGGAGTGCCGCCGTTCAATACGTACTGCACCGCCGCGGAAGTGATGGCGCTCGTGCCAGCGTTGGTGATGGTAGCAGAAGGCGTGTAGGCCGTGTTGCACAGGCCGCCAGTGTGCTGCGCCACAGACAAAATGCCGGCGTCAAACACGGGACCGTTCAAAGGTTGTGGAGCGCTGTAGCCAGCGTTCTTCACGTCTTTGGTGGTCATGTCCTGGACCCATGCAACCATGGCTACTTCAGCCAATTTGTAGACATAGGTGGGAACTTTAACCTTGGCCGTGTACACAAAAGGAGTACCTGAAGCCATCGTTGCGGGCAAGGCCGTTCCGTTGGCGTCCGGGATCATTTTGCGCATGACCATGTAAAAATCTGTTTCACCGTTGCTGCCGGGAGCCGTTGGGAATTCAATGGCCTTTTCCACCAAGCCCAAGTGCAACTTCAAGTTGGCGTTGGAAATGGAGTTCTGGGTAGCATTGGTAACGTACACCACAAACTCAACAGAGTCGTTGTTGGCGTTGAATTGGTGCGCTACGGTTACCGAGTAATCCGATGCAACGGCGTAACGCGTATTGATGGAAGCGGAAGTAACGTTTGCGGGAGCACCGGCGTAGGCAGAACCCGTAGGGGCTACACCGTCCATGGCGGTCCAGGGCACACCGTTTACACCGTAAAAGCTTACACGCGTAGCCACGTCCGTGGGGTTGTGCAGGTTCATGGGGTCAAACCCGGGCCAGCTGGTTTGGTACTTGATGGACACCGCTTTGGTAGCGTTGGCGTCCAGCAATGTGTTGAACGCTGGGTTCTGGCTGGCGCACGGCCCGCAAGAAGCTTGCGTAAACTCTTCAAATAGGACCAAGCGCTGTGCTTGACCAAAAGCGGCAGATCCAGCTACCGCCAGGGCCACAAGGGTAAGGGTATTTTTCATAGGGGTTAAGAAGAAATAAGAGCTCCAAGGTACATTATTTTTTGGTTGCGCGTACCTTTGGTCCTTCACGTCGTCAAAAACAAAACACTCATGAAGTCCCTAATCAGCGCGGCCTTAGTGGTCGCTTCGTTCGGAATCGCGTTGGCCCAATCTTCGTTGCAAGTGGCCTCTATGGATTCGGTGGTGCGCGGCAACAGCTACGCGTCCGGCCAATTGACCGCTCACATCAACTTGCGAAACACGAGCTCCAGTTCCAAGGATTACTACGCTCGTCGGGCCAAAGTAGGTTCCTCTGCGGTGGTGGATTCCAATTACTTCTGCTGGGATCTGTGCTACCCCACGTGGTCCAGCAACTCCATGGGCACGGTGACCATTCCCGCCGGCGGTGTGGCCAATGATTTCAGTGGCTACATCTACTTGAAGGCTGCAGGGTTGACGGGCGTAGACACCATTTGGTACACCTTTAAGAATGCAGCCGATGCCAACGACACGTTGCGCGTAGGCGTTGCGTGGGAGTTGTCTACTACATTTTCGCTGAACGAATCGATTGCAGGCGCTGCGGTATGGGCCGACGCCAACGGTCTGTTGCGCGCGGAATCCGCTCCGTGGATGGACGACGTAACGGAAGTTTTTGTGTTTGACGTCTTGGGCCGTGAAAGCGCTCGTTATACCGGCGTTCAAGCGCTTTTGAACGGCGTGTCTCTTCCCGGAAGCGGCTGGTACACGGTTCGATTTGTTGCGCCAAATGCGGTGTTGCGCACCGAGAAAGTCTTCCTTCGCTAAGACCAGTTTGCGCTGCGCGCACAAAAAAGAAAGGGGCGGTCTCGCGAGAGACCGCCCCTTTTTTGTTGGGCACTAAAAAAGCGAATCAGTGCGCTACTTGGAAGCGTTGGGTGGTGCGCTCAGCGCCGTTGGTGAATTCCACTACGTACAAACCGTTGGTCCAGTCGGCCACGGGAAGCGTCAGTGCATTCTCGCCGTTCAACGCAGCAGCGTATACCGTTTGACCCAGTGCGTTCACAACACGAACGCTGCCGCTGGTGTGCTCACCAAAGGAAACAACAGCGGTTTGGTTGGCGGGGTTGGGGGTAACGCGAACCGCATGGGTCGTTTCTTCGCCCAAACCTACGCCGCTGGCAGTCAGGTTCGCAGACTGGTAGATCTCTTTGGTGGTCATGTCTTGGATCCACACCATAACGCCCAAATCCGTGAAGTCTTCCACCGTGTGTGCCGTAGCGTGGTTCACCGGTGCCGACGCGTTGGCGGGAAGGGTGTAGGCGCCGTTGAAGGTGTACGAAAGGGGTTTGCTCTGCAACACGTTTTCGGTCAAGTTGGTCAAGGTCGTGCCGTTGGCATCAGGAACCATCTTCTTCATGACTTTGTAGAACACCGTCTCGCCGTTTGATTTCACATTTTGGGTGGTGGACTTCTCGTAAATGGCCACCTGCAGGGAAAGGGACTTGGTGGTGGTCACCAAAGGAGTGATGTCGATGTTCATGTCCACCTTTTGTGCAGCCGCATCAATGGTGTAGTAACCGGAAAGGTTCATGAACGAAGGCTTGGACTTAAATCCGTTGAGGATGTTCTGGGTGATTTGACCCGCGTGCCCGTTCCAGCCGCCGTCGATTTGTGCGTTTGGAACGGAGTTTACGCCGTACAAGGTGCGCTTTGAACCTGCTTCTGCGGTGTAGTAGGGATCACCCGTACCTGGCCAGCTCATTTGGTACTTGATGTAGTTGTAGTCACCGGCGGGCTGAGCGTCCATCAACGTTTTGAACGTAGCGTTGGCGGGGGCACAAGGAGCGCAGGTAGACGAGCTGAATACCTCGATGATCGGACGGCGAGCGGCAATATTGCTCACCACCACTACTTGCTTGGTCACGGTGTCGTTCTGCGGTGCAGGATCCGTTTGTCCGTTGGGGTTGGACGTCCAAAACTTCAGGGTGTAGGTGCCGGTAGCCGACGGAGTCCAGGCGGTAGGGTGGGTCAGGGTGCCGGTAGCTGCAGGCGCCAGGTTCACCCCGGAAGCTGCGCCCGATACGGTAGCGCCGTTGTTTACTTTGTAGTTTACGGTTGCGCTGGTAACGGCATTCGCGCCGCCGTTCAAGTACGATGCGGCAATGGTGAAGGGGGCTTGGTTCAAAACCAGGTAGTCAGCAACGTTCAAGCTGTTCGCAATCAAGTTGTTGCTGGGTTGGGTTCCGGGAATGAACTCGTAGTATTTGTTGTCTCCAGGGGTGGCGTCGGTGCCGGCTTGGGCGGCTACGTTGGGCGAACCGTTCACGCTGTAAGCCGTGGTACTGTTGACCTGGATGCCGATGGCAAAGGTGGCGCCGGTGCAGGAGTTGCGTTGGTCTACCACATAAATCTTATTGGTAGATTCTTCCATCACCATGGCCCAGTAGGTCCAGCAGGTGTTGTTGGGGATGCCGAACGACGAGAACATGACCCAATGTTGGCGGTTGGGAGCCGTACCAAAAGTCTTATTGACGATCAAGTCGTTGGTGCCGGTTGAGGCCAATCCCCAAATGCATACGGAATTGTCGGGAATTCCGGCGTTGGGCAACGCGGCTTTGGTGTAACTAGGTGCTGTAGCGGCATTGGCATCAAAGGTCAAAACGCCGGAAGTGCTCACCTTGTATTGCGTCACGGGGCTGCCGTTGAAGTTGAAGGCAAACGGCAAGGTTTGAACCGTCGACCAAGCAGGTGAGGCCGCGGGGGCTGCAGAGATGGTGGTCCAACTGGTGGCCAAACCGCCGCCAACCGGGTATTCTGAGTCCGAATTGAGTCCTCCGGGGTTGCCGTTAACCGATCCTGGCAAGTAGTAGTACTGGGCTGCAGCAGGCGTTGCCAAAAGGGCAAGGGCCGCGGTGCCCAATGCGAATAGGGTTTTTTTCATGGGGGTAGGGATTGAATTCAAGGGGCACAAAGTACATATTTTTCCATACAAAACCGCTATTTTTGCCGACTCGTACCGAAATACAATAAGTTCGGCCCACTTGCGTTACCCGTCCAGTATGTACCATCATTTTCGAGGTTTTTTGGTTGCTAAGTCCCCCACCCATGCGGTGGTGGATTGCGCGGGCGTGGGTTACTTCCTGAACATCTCCTTAACTACATACGGTTCCTTGGCCACGCTGCCAACGGATGGCTCGTGCGAAGTGTTCTTGTATGCTCATGCGGTTTACCGCGAAGACGCCCAAATTTTGTACGGTTTTTCTACGCCGGAAGAGCGCGATGTATTTTTGCTTTTGCTCAGTGTTTCCGGCGTGGGATCAGGTACCGCCCGCATGATACTCTCTTCCATGACCCCCGCGGAAGTGGTGGAGACCATCGCTTCGGGCAATTCCGGACGCCTTCAGGCGGTGAAAGGGATTGGAACAAAGAGCGCCCAGCGCTTGGTGGTGGACCTTCGGGACAAAATGGCTCGGTGGTCCGGCGCAACCGGTGTGGGCGGAACGTCTGAGGGTCCGGGTAGCGGAAGGGCAGAGGCCATTGCCGCCCTGGAAGTTCTTGGTTTTTCGCGGGCTGCCGTGGAGAAAGCGGTGGCTGCAGCGGTTGCGGCCCAACCGGAGGCTGGAGTGGAAGCTTGGATCAAAACGGCATTGGCGGCACTGTGATGCAACTTCCGCTAGTTTCGATGCGCTTGTGGACAACCTTTTTGGGAGTTGTACTGCTTCCTTTTGGGGCTTGGGCACAGGCAGACAGTAGCAGCGGACCAAATCCATGGAATTATCCGGGTCAAGTTCAGTCCAACGGATTTCGCACGGAAACAACCTTTGACCCGGCCACCGGTTTGTACCGAGTGCAGCGCTTCATGGGCGACGTGCCTTTGGGCATCCCCGAATTTTACACGGCGTCCCAGTACCGCGAGCGAATGTTCAATTTGCAGCAAACGCAATCATGGCAAGAGCGTTTGGCGGAGAGCGGTCGGGCCGGCGGTGAAGGCCGGGAAGGTTCCAGTTTGATTCCGGACATGTTTGTGTCCAACGAAGCCTTCAAAAACATCTTTGGCAGCAACGCCGTAGAGGTTCGGCCCCAGGGAACTGCCGAATTGCGGTTTGGGGTGCGGTACCAAAAAATTGAGAACCCCATGATTCCGTTGCGCAATCAGCGCACCTGGGCCCTGGATTTTGACCAGCGCATGCAGGTAAATGCCACGGGTAAAGTGGGCGATCGTCTGAATTTGCAGATGAACTACGACACCGAGGCCACGTTTGCGTTTGAGAACAAAACCAAGTTGGATTTTCGCGGACAGGAAGACGACATTGTAAAGTCCCTAGAATTGGGGAACGTCAGTTTGCCCATGACCTCCAGCTTGATCACTGGGGCGCAGTCCTTGTTTGGGGTGAAAGGTCAGTTTCAGTTTGGCAAAACCACGGTAACCACCCTGCTTTCCGAGCAGCGGAGCCAGAGCCAAAGCATCAACATTCAAGGCGGCGCCACGGCGCAACAATTTGAAATTGAAGCAGATCAGTACGAGGCCAACCGGCACTTCTTTTTGGGGCATTATTTCCGCGACCAGTACGAAAATGCGCTGGCTACTTTGCCGGTCATCAACAGTTCGGTGCAAATTACCCGCTTGGAAGTTTGGGTGACCAATCGACGGTCCATGACCGAGGAAACCCGGAACATTGTGGCCTTCATGGACTTGGGGGAAACCGAAGGCCGCGCGTTCCGCAACACAGCCGCGGGACGTTCCGGTTTGGTGCTCTTCCCGGGTCAAGCCTTAGACGCCTATCCGTCGAACCGCACGAACCGCTTGAACCCCGAGCAATTGGTTGCTGAAGTGCCCGGGGTTCGCGACATTTCGCAAGCATCAAGTGCCCTGACCGGCCTGGGCTTGGACGCCAACCAAGAATTTTCGGAGTTGACCAACGCCCGAAAATTAGCTCCAAACGAATACCGCTTTCATCCGCAATTGGGCTACCTGACGTTGAATACGTCGCTGAACCAAGACGAGGTTTTGGCGGTAGCCTACCAGTACACGGCAAACGGTCGCATTTACCAGGTGGGTGAATTTTCCAACGACGGCATCAATCCACCCAAAACGCTCCTCCTCAAACTGCTCAAAAGCCCGGTGCTCAACGTGCAAATGCCGCTTTGGGATTTGATGATGAAGAACGTGTACAGCTTGAACGCGTTCCAGCTGGCTCAGGAGGATTTTCGCTTGGACATCTTGTACCGCAACGATGCCACCGGACTGCCCATTCCGTTTTTGCCCCAGTCCAGCATCAAGGATGAATTGCTGGTACAGGCATTGGGCACGGACAAGGTGAACAACAACGGAGACCCCTTTCCCGACGGCATTTTTGATTACGTAGAAGGAATCACCGTGCACGCGCAGACGGGCCGCATTATTTTTCCGGTTTTGGAACCTTTTGGCAGCGCACTCGCTGCGAGATTGACGACTCCCGCGGAGAAAAAGCGGTATGTGTTCCAGCAGCTCTACGACTCCACGCGTTTTCGGGCCCAAGCGGAAACCCAGTTGAACAAATTTGTCATCAAAGGCCGGTACAAGAGTGCCGGCGGTTCCGTTATTCAACTCAACGCATTCAACATTCCACGCGGGTCTATTTCGGTTACAGCGGGAGGTACTAAGTTAACCGAGAACCAGGATTTTACGGTGGATTATGCCTTGGGCCAGGTTCGGATTTTGAACGAGGCGCTGCTGTCCAGCGGCGTGCCCATTCGGGTGAGTTTTGAAAACAACACGCTATTCAATTTCCAAACGAAGACGTTTGTAGGAACGACCTTTGAGCACAAGTTCAGTCCCAACTTAACAGTAGGCGGTGCTTTGCTGAACATGAGAGAGCGTTCGCTGACCCAAAAAGTGAACGCGGGCGAAGAGCCCATCAACAACACCATTTGGGGCCTCAATACCCAGTTCCAAAAGAATCTACCGCAGTTGACCAAGTTGTTGGACAAATTGCCGTTGATTTCCACCAAAGAATCCAGTTCGATTCAATTTCAAGGAGAGGTTGCGCAGTTGTTGCCCGGCACGCCGCGGAGCATCAAACT
>CANHXZ010000043.1 GCA_947464785.1 Flavobacteriales bacterium
CTGGAAGGCTTTTTGGCCGACGACCGCGTTTTCTCGGTAAACGTGCGCTAAAAAGGCACTGAAACGCAACGCGTTTCTCTAGAAATCTTATATTTGTTGGATGCGGTATTCTGCAAAGACGAAACTATATCCCATGAAAGGAACTCTACGTCCCTTATTTTCAGGCTTATTGCTTCTTGCAAGCCTGGCTGCCTACGCGCAATCGCCCTTGGTCAGCGTGAAATTTCGCGAACGTTTTGACGCGCCGTCTGGCCCAGACAGCGTTACCACGTTCCACACCACACCCAACACCACGGTGCCCTATTGGAACGATACCACGGCGCTCTTCGTGAGTCCAGGCAAATCGTACCACGCCAAAGTGGTGCCGTTTGACTCGATTATTTTCGAAACCAATACGTTCTCCACGTTGGGCAACGTGTTTGTTCGCATGACCTTCGACCAAATCTGCAAGGTTCACTACGGACAACAGGCCTACATCATGGTCTCCAACAATAACGGAGCCACGTGGACGCGATTGGGAGCACCGCACTACCAGGGGCCCTCGTCCAACTTCAACGCCACCAGTCCGTACTTCAACGAAATCTCTTACCCAAACCCCTCAGCATCAACCTATTGGGGTGGGTTAACCTTGTCCGGTTCGGGATCAGCACCGCAACCTTCGTGGTGGATTCAGGAAACCTTCAACCTCAGCAGTTTGCTGGGTGGTGGCCCCACCGGTACCGGCAACGGTTTTGCGCAATGCAAAATTCGGTTCATCCTTGAATACCGAACCCCCCAAGGACAAGCGGACCCAGCCGGTTGGTTTGTGGACAACGTCAAGGTGGAAGCCGCACCGTGTGAACTGCAAGCCCCTTCCTTCAAATTCAACATTCCGGGCGGTAGCCAACCCATTGGCGCACGGTACTTTGTAAACGAAAGCATCATTTTACGTGCTCGCGACCCCAAAACCCAAGGGATTACCTCCGGAGTGGACAGCGTCGTGTTGTTCTACAACAAAAACAACACCGGTTGGCAGAATTTGAACATGACCGCGGTGAACGCTATTGCCTGCCCGGATTCGTCTAACTATTCCTACACCTTCACGGGCTTGAACGTTGGGGATACCATTGATTGGTATTTGGAGATTTTCGACTGCACCTCGTGCATGAACAAAACACGGGTCCCCGCACTTACGTCCAATCCAAATTTCAACACTTTTTGGCGCAATCCATCCCCCCCCTTGGTTTGCGGAACTACGTTACCCAACTCATTTCCCAACGTAATCACCACCTTCCCTTGGACGGAGACCTTTGACAACATTTCCTGGATTGCCGGTAGCGGAACAGGAGCTACCGGAACTACCCACCGCGGAATATTCCCCGTGGGCAATCCGCCCGCCGGACGAAACTGGACCGTCAATCCACTGCAAAACCAAACCGGATTTGCGTGGTCCATTCGGAATGGCCAGACGGGTACCTTCAATACAGGACCTACTGGCGACAACACCACCGGCAACGGCAAGTACTTGTACACCGAAGCGTCGCAGGGCACTGCGGGTGCTTCCACAGCACTGATTTCGCCTTGCTTGAAACTGTCTGGAATGCAAAATGTTGCACTGGAGTTCTACTACCACATGTTTGGGGCCAACATGGGCAACCTAATTGTGGACGTAGACACCAACAGTTCCTTGACCAACGCCAACGCAGATTGGGTGTTGGGTGTGTTTACGTTAACGGGGGCGCAACAAACTGCGTCTGCTGCCCCTTGGAAAAAGGCCGTTGTCAACTTGACGGCATACAAAAACCGAAACATCCGCATTCGCTTTCGGGCTACTAAAACCGGTGCTGCTGCCCAAGACTTGGGCGACATCTCAATCGACGACCTCAAGGTTTACGAGCCAAACCCAGTGGAAATGGAGGTCTTGGCCTTCAACAAACCTCAGAATGGTTTCTGCTCGTACACCAACCAAGAAGTGGTGCGGATCCACGTTCGAAACAACGGGTTTTCGCCTATCCTGAGAATTCCTGTTGGCTTTGTGGTACGTCAAGGCACCAACCCTCCGGTTGTTTTCCGCGACACCATCAACAAAACGTTGAATTTGGGCGATACCGCCTTTTACAATTTTGTTCCAAAAGCAAACTTGTCTGCCTACGCGACCTACACCTTAAAGGTTTTTGTAGACGCTGCCAACGACAACAAAGTAGACAACGATACCATTGGGCCGCGTACCATCGAGCACTTTGCTCCCCTTGCAACCTTCCCGCATCGTTTGACCTTTGAAGGTGCCGGTTGGAACCCTGGCAACGGGACGGCCTTAAACCCCGGTACCTTTGGCACCACCGAATGGTCCTCCGTACCGGCTTCAAACAGCGGGGAATACGCCTTCATGGTGGAGTCCGGCCTAACCACTACGGCGAGCACCGGGCCACGTTTTGGCTTCGGCAGAACGGGCAATTACCTCTATACCGAAGGTTCCTTTGGATCCAACTCACCCACCGCCCTTTGGCAATCTACACGCTGCATCAATTTGGGCGGTATGCCGAATGCGACCTTGGAATTTTGGTACCACATGAACGGTGCGGACATCAATTCCGTGGGATTGCAAGTAGTGGACGTGAACTCCAACGTGTGGACCAACGTTCCAAACAGTGCTATTTCCGTCACACCCGCCCAGCACACGGATGCCACCCAAGATTGGAAGTTTTTCTCGGTCAACTTGAGTGCGTTCAACAACAAGGTGGTCAAACTTCGATTGACCACGAAGAAGAACAACGCAGGAGCTTTGGCAGACATTGCTTTTGACAACTTCACCTTGTACAACCGTGCTGCCAATGACGTTGGCGTTGCACTGGTGAGCACACCTGCTAACTCCACCGCAGTGCTAACTCCTTCGGTTGCCCCCGTCTTGGTTTTGCGCAACTACGGTACATCGGCTGCATCGAACATACCTGTTTCGTACACGGTACGCGACTTGTGCACTCCAGCAAACACGGCAACCTACACCGCAACCTTTGCGGGTCCGATTCCTGCTGGCGGCACCGCAAACTTCACCTTGCCGGTAGGTCCCACCTACTACTCGGGCGATTTTCAGTTGAAGGCTTGGACGGCCTTAACGGGAGACGCCTACGCCTTCAACGACACGGCGAAGCGTACCACGGCGGGCACCACAGAGTTCAACATTCCCTTCGGCCCCATCAATTTTGAGGGCTGTGCCGGCGACCAAATGGGCTTCTTTACGCAAGCCAACGGCATTACGGTAGGTCCTACCAACACGGCCGTAACCTCCATGCAAATGTGGGAATTTGGTACCCCGCAAAAAGGCGGCGCCTTCACCGGCGCGGCTTCTGGAACCAATGCGTGGGTTACCGGACTGAAGGAGAACTACCACCCCGCACGGAACGAAGTTCTACGCGTTCCCACCCTGAAAAATTTCGACACCATTGTGGGTGCCGAGTTGCGCTTCAAGCAATTCTTTGATTTTGCCGCGGGCGACGGCGGTTGCGTGGAGTACTTCAACAACAACACCTGGAACCTACTGGGCAACAGTTCGGTAAACGTGGGCGTGAATTGGTACGGTAGCCAATACGGCGTCCCAGCACTTACGTCCCTCAACGGACCGGGCTGGGCCGGTACCACCGGAAACCAATGGATTTCGTCCAGTATCCCCTTGAACATCTGGAACGGTAATACCAACCCCTTGCGTCTGCGCTTCCGAATGGCAACCGGAGCCTCCGGCTCGGGCAAAGGATGGGCCATCGACGATTTTGAATTGTACGTTCCACCGCAAAACTCAGCGGCTCCCATCGTTGTAGACACCCGCGAATACTTGATCATCCCGGGAGACACCTCCCACATCAAGGTTCGTTTGCAAAACACCGGGGCTAAGAAATTGGATTCCTGCCGCGTTCGCTACCAAGTGAACGGTGGTGCATGGAGCTCCTACGAGACCGTTGTTTTCAGCCCCCCCTTGCTCCGCGGTGCCACTCGTTGGTACGAATTCGACGAAGTGTGGGTAAACGGAGGTGCTGGTACGTACAACATCTGTGTTGAAACTTCGCGCCCCAACAACAAGCAAGACAACCTGACCACGGATGACCTTTTGTGCAAGTCCTTCACTACTCTGGACGAAGTGGCCATCACCGCCACCAGTGGGTATTGCAACGATTTTGAAAATCCGGCAACCCCAGCTTGGTTGGGCCTCCACTACAAAAACAAAGACTTACCGCACGATTGGGAGTTTGGAACACCCAACAAAACCGTCATCAACGCAGCCAGCAACGGCACCAAAGCGTGGATTACCAAGTTGTCTGGCCCCCACGACAACATGACCCAAAGTGCCTTGCACACACCGTTCTTCGTCTTGGACAGCAACAAGGTGTACACCATGGAGTTCAAACACCACATGTACTCTGAGTTGTACCACGACGGTGGTTCCGTCGATTGGTCCTACGACGGCGGTATTACGTGGTACACCTTGGGCAACGTTTTGGTCAACGGTCGTTGGTACAACACCGCACACGTAACCTCCTTGGATTTGGTTCGTCCGGGCTGGTCTGGAGAAACCGGTGGTTGGGATTCAGCGCAAATTCGATTCACCGCGGAGAACGCCGGTAAATTGATCTTCCGTTTCCGCTACGGTTCGGACTATACCTTGGAGAAAGAAGGTTGGGCCATCGATGAGTTCTGTTTGAACGAATCACCAGCCGGAACACCGGCAGACATCATTGGCATTGGACGTGAGGAATACGATGCTCCTGGAGTATTCACGGGAGAGATTGTACCGAACCCAGCGCGAGATGAAGCTACCCTTTCGTTCAACACCACCACCGGTGGAGCCGTCAAAATTCGCGTAACCAACCTCCAAGGACAGGTTCTCGCGGAAGAAGACTTGTCCGCGGACGTTGGTTTGAACATGTTCCGCTTCAACACGTCAATGTGGTCTTCCGGCATGTACGTGATCACGGTGGACTACGGCGGGCAGAAAGTGACGCGCCGCTTTGTGGTGCAGCACTAAACGCTAATCGCAATGTTACTGCAGAGCCCCTCCTCGGAGGGGCTCTGTCTTTTTGTCACCTTCCGATTGTGTTAGGTGACAAAATGTCCGATTCCTAAAGCCGGGACACCGTGAATGGCTCTTGGCTCAATTTTGGTGCTTACCTCTGCATGGAAAACCTCACCTTAAAGGCCCAGGCGGCCGTAGCACGTGCTCAGGAATGGGCTCAAGAACTGGGACACCAAGGCGTTGAGGCAGCACACCTCCTCCGCGCGTTGCAATCGGACCATGCGGACGTACTGGATGTGCTTTGCAAGAAGATTGGCGTCGCCCCGGCCAGCTTGAATGCGCTGACCGAAAAAGTCCTGCAGGGCATTGCTCGAGTCTCCGGCGCACAGCCGTATTTGGGACGAACGGCCCAAGAAGCCCTTTCCGCCGCGGCCAAAGCAGCCAAGGAAAACGGGGATGAGTACGTCACCGTGGAGCACCTGTTTGTGGGTTTGGTTCGCGGGAAGGACGACATTGCCCAAGGGTTGAAGGACGCTGGAATTACGGAGAAAGCATTGAAAGAGGCCATTGCCTCGTTGCGGGGTGGACAGAATGCCACCAGCGCCAGCGCGGAATCCTCCTACCAAAGTTTGAGCAAGTACTCCGTGGATTTGAACGAACGAGCGGAGGCGGGAAAATTGGATCCAGTCATTGGACGGGACGACGAAATTCGCCGGGTACTGCAAATTTTAAGTCGTCGGACCAAAAACAACCCGTTGCTGGTGGGCGAACCGGGCGTGGGCAAAACGGCCATCGCGGAAGGATTGGCCCACCGCATTGTGCGGGGCGACGTACCGGAAAACCTGAAGGACAAACGCATTTTCTCCTTGGACATGGGCGCGCTTATAGCGGGCGCGAAGTACAAGGGCGAGTTTGAAGAGCGTTTGAAGGCCGTGGTGAAAGAAGTGCAACAGAGCGACGGCCGCGCCATCTTGTTCATTGACGAAATCCACACCCTGGTGGGTGCGGGCGGCGGCGAAGGCGCTATGGATGCCGCCAACATCCTCAAGCCGGCCTTGGCGCGGGGAGAACTGCGAGCGATTGGAGCCACCACCTTGAGCGAGTTTCAGAAGTACTTTGAAAAGGACAAGGCTTTGGAACGACGTTTTCAGCAGGTGTACGTGGAGGAACCGGATACCGAGTCTTCCATCTCCATTTTGCGCGGAATCAAGGACAAGTACGAGGCACACCACAAGGTGCGCATCAAGGACGAGGCCGTAGTGGCCGCTGTTATGCTGAGCCAGCGGTACATTTCCGACCGCTTCTTGCCAGACAAGGCCATTGATCTAATGGACGAGGCAGCGGCCAAGCTGCGTTTGGAAATCAACTCCAAACCCCAGGAGCTGGACGCACTGGACCGGAAAATCCTGCAATTGGAAATTGAACAGGAAGCCATGAAGCGCGAGGAGGACACCAAAAAACTGGCGTTTCTCAAGCAAGAATTGGCGTCGTTGAACGAAGAGCGGGCTGCGCTGAATGCCCGGTGGTCTGCCGAAAAGGAGCGCATTGAACGCGTGCAGAAGATCAAAGCGCACCTGGAAGAATTGCGCCTGCAGGCGGAAACGGCCGAACGATCTGGAGAGTACGGAAAAGTGGCGGAGATTCGGTACGGATCGTTGAAATCCAGCGAGGCGGAACTGGCAGAGGCCTTGGCAGACTTGGACGCCTCCCGCACTGGAAAGAACCTGGTGCAAGAGGAAGTGGGCGCGGAAGACATTGCGGAGGTTGTTGCGCGTTGGACCGGCATTCCGGTATCCCGGATGTTGGAGGGCGAGCGAAGCAAACTGTTGCGTTTGGAGGAGGTGCTGCACCAGCGCGTGGTGGGCCAAGACGAGGCCATTGCCGCGGTATCCGACGCCATTCGGCGGAGTCGGGCCGGACTGTCTGACCCCAAACGCCCCATGGGATCCTTTTTGTTCCTGGGCCCCACCGGGGTGGGCAAAACTGAATTGGCGCGGAGTTTGGCGGACTTTCTGTTCGACGACGAAAACGCCTTGGTGCGCATTGATTTGTCCGAATACCAGGAGCGGCACTCCGTGAGTCGGCTGCTGGGAGCGCCTCCGGGCTACGTGGGCTACGACGAAGGCGGTCAATTGACCGAAGCGGTACGGCGTCGGCCCTACTCCGTCATCCTATTGGACGAAATGGAAAAGGCGCATCCGGACGTGTTCAACGTGCTGCTACAAGTGCTGGACGACGGCCGCCTGACGGACAACAAAGGGCGCACGGTGAACTTCAAGAACACCTTACTGGTGCTTACCTCCAACCTGGGCTCCGACCTCTTGTTGGAAGGCGCAGACCCATCTGAGGTGTTGGAATTGCTGCGCAAAACCATCCGACCGGAGTTCCTCAACCGCATCGACGAAATCTTGATGTTCCACCCCTTGGCGGCCTCCGATTTGAACCGCGTGGTGCGCATTCAACTGCAGCTGCTCGCCAATCAATTGAAGGAACAAGACATCACGGTGGACTTCACGGACGACGCCGTGGCCTTTTTGGCCAAAGAAGGCTACGATCCGGCCTATGGCGCGCGTCCGGTCAAACGTTTGATCCAACGCTTGGTCACCAACGCGTTGTCCAAGGAACTGCTGGCCGGCCGAATTTTGGCCGACGCCGTGGTCTTGGTGGATATTGGTCCCAACGGCTTGGAATTTAAAAATATGGGGGCCTAACACGCGCAACTTAGCCCCTTTTCGGTAAAAATAAAGGGGCCGCCTCACCACGAGACGACCCCTTAACCTACCGCGGTTCGTTCCGCGTCACCGGTAAATTTTTCGCCGATTCAACCAGGCGATGTAGTCCAGTCGGTTCTTTTCGTGCGCCACATCCGTCACGGCAAACCGATGAAAACCCGGACGGTCCGGATCTGCGCACATGTAGATGTACCGGTGCTGCTCTGCTTGGAGTACCGATTGCAACGCCTGTATTTCCGGCACCGCAATGGGTCCGGGCGGCAAACCCATCACTTGGTAGGTGTTGTAGGGGCCCGGCGCGCGCAGCATGTAGTTCAAAACCCGTCGCACCGGCTTGGTCTGCGGCCGCCACGCCCGGTAGGCGTAAATGACGGTGGGATCGGACTGCAGCTTGATGCCCTGACGCAGTCGGTTTAAATACAAACCCGCCACGCGCGGCATCTCCTCCCCTTTCGCCGTTTCCTTCTGCACTATGGACGCCAAAGTGGCCACCTGCACGGGCGTTAAACCCTGAACTTGGGCTTGCGCCTTGCGTTCTGGGGTCCAAAACGCCACATACCCTTCCAGTAATTTCACCAAAACCTCCTCGGGCTCCGCGGACCAGTACACCTCAAAGGAATTGGGCACAAAGGCCGCCAAACGCTCTGCTTTGGGAATATTTCCATTCGCCACCCAAAAGGAATCGCTCCGCAGGACCGCGTCAAAAGCCGCAGAATCCGCGTCCAATTGCACGCTCAACTTAGCCGCCAGCGCACCAAAGTCATCCACACTGTGGTAGGAAATCCGCACGGGATCTTCCCAACCTCCAGCAATGCGGCCGTACAAAGACCGACTGCCTTCCCCCGATTCCAATACGTAGTGTCCGCCACGAACGGAGTCTGGCGGGTTTTTAAGCGACGCCCACATCCGAAAAAGAATTGGAAAACGCAGCGCCGGGCGAATGGAATCCACCGCCTCTTCCCACGGAGCACCCCGCGGAATGCGCACCGACGTAGGTTCCTGGGGACCGTTGGGGAAAAACGGCACGGAGCCCACAAAGGCTGCAGCCAACAGCAATCCACCGCCCAACAGGGCCGCGGTTTTCTTGGAAATGCCAAACAAATTCATTCCGTCTATCTTCACTATTAGGGTTCGTACGGGGGCGCAAAACACTGAAAAACCACCACATCTTCAAAGCCTTTAAGCGTGCGGTGCCACTGCTTCAGTTGGCCCGAAACCCGATACCCAGCGCGTTCAAAAAGCTTTCTACTGTCCGCATTGTTGGCGTGAACTTCTGCGTGCACTTGGCGCAGCAACGCGTGGTGAAAAGCCCACTCGTGGACCGCTTCCAACGCCAATAAGGCCCAGCCCTTTCCCCGCGCGGATTCGCTCAACAAAATGCCAATTCCGGCCCGTTGGTGCACCGGTTGTGCGTCAAAGACGTCCACCGCTCCAACGGCCGCTCCGGTCTCCACGCATTCAATGATGAACCGAATTTGCAGGGCCTCCCAAAAGTCTTTGCCGGCCTCGTCCAGGTAGCGGCGCAAAAAATCTTCGCTGTACGGCGTGGTGCGGTTACTCACGGACCAATTTTCCGGACTGTTCTCCCATTCCAACGTTTGGGCCAAGTCCCGGGGTTCCGGCAGGCGCAGCCGTATGGGACCGTTTATAGGATAGGCCATGTTCCAGAAAAAACAAGTTCAGCGGGACCCTCCAATTCAATTCCTTGAAAACCACCGCGTACCGGTTGCGCCCGAACACGCAGGACCCCGCCTCGGGTGTGCAATTCCGTCCAAGCGTCGTGGGAAGGGTGCAAATAAGCCAGCACCAAGGCGGCGGCAGTTGCTCCCGTTCCGCAGCTGAGGGTCTCGTCCTCCACCCCACGTTCGTAGGTGCGCAGGTGCCAACGGTGGTTTTGGTCCTGTTCCAAAAAATTGGCATTGACGCCGGACGGACCGTACACCTCGTTCCGAATTCTTTTTCCTTCGGAATAAACCGGGTACTCCGCCAAATCGGTCACCAATCCCACCCAATGCGGCGAACCGGTGTCCACAAAGTACCCACCGTGCTCGGCTTGGGGCAACACGGCATCTGCCATGCGGATGCGAACCGTGCCGTCGGACTCCATAAATGCCGTGCGCTCGCCGTCCGCCGCCTCAAAAGAGACCGCTTGGCCGGAAAACAAACCCAAGGATTTGGCGAAGGCCACGGCGCAACGGGAACCGTTGCCGCACAGCGAACCCAATTGGCCGTCCGCGTTGAAGTAGAGCAAGGAGAAGGACTGCCCCGCGCGAACCGGAGGACGCAGGAGCATCAAACCGTCGGCCCCTATGCCAAAATGGCGGTTGCACATTTGGGCCACCAACGATGCATCCTGGTGGGGGAAAACTGCAGTAAAATCGTGCAAAAGCACGAAGTCATTGCCCGTTCCGTGGTACTTTACGAAGGCGTATGCCATGCGTTAAAGGTACGGGTTGGCATCGTTTTTGAAAGTACCTCCCGCAAGAATTTGCCGTTCTCTTAACCTACTATTTGCAAAGCAATGGACAAAAAAAACTGGATGCCTTTGGGGCTGGGATTGGCCGGCGGACTGTTGGCCTTTGGCGCGGTAAAGACCGTTGAAACCGCCGCCGGAAGTGGGTGGACCCCCTTAAATGCCCCCGTACAAACGGTGGCCAACGTGCCGGGAATTACCTCGTCCACAGATTTTTCGGCAGCGGCCGAAAACGCCGTGCATTCGGTAGTGCACGTCAAAACGTCGGTGGAACAAGGGTACTACTTCAATCCGTTCCGGGACTTCTTCTTTGGTTTTGGCGAACAAGCACCGCAAATGACGCCCCGAATCGTGCAAGGCAGCGGGTCCGGCGTGGTGATTTCCAAAGACGGGTACATCGTCACCAACAACCACGTGATCGACAAAGCCAAGGAGGTCCGGGTGTCGCTCAACGACAACCGCGAGTACGTTGCCGAAGTGGTGGGAACGGACCCCACCACGGATTTGGCGGTGCTCAAAATCAAGGCGGACAACCTGCAACCCCTTGCCTTTGGCAATTCGGATTTGTTGCGATTGGGCGAATGGGTCATGGCCGTGGGCAACCCGTTCAACCTGACGTCTACCGTAACTGCGGGCATCATCAGCGCCAAAGGACGCAGCATCAACATCATTGACAACCAAAGCGCCATTGAGGCCTTCATCCAAACCGACGCCGCCGTCAATCCCGGAAATTCCGGCGGGGCGTTGATCAACACGCAAGGTCAGTTGGTGGGCATCAACACCGCCATTTCCACGCGAACGGGCAGCTACGAGGGATATTCCTTTGCGGTTCCGGTCAATATTGTCAGCAAAGTGGTGGACGACCTCACCCGGTACGGAGTGGTGCAACGCGCGTACTTGGGGGTTACGCTGTCCGATCTCACGCCTGAATTGACCAAGGAAATGAACCTGAACATCTCGCAAGGTGCCTACTTGACGGATGTGGTGGCCGGTGGTGCCGCAGAAAAGGCAGGTTTGCAACGCGGCGACATCGTGGTGCGCGCGGGCAACAAAACCGTCACCCGAATGAACGAACTGCTGGAGGTGGTGGGCGCCAAACGCCCGGGGGATAAACTCACCGTCACCGTGCTGCGCGACGGCAAATCCCGCGATTTTGAATTGACCTTGCGCAACCGCGAGGGAAACACCGATTTGGTGAAAAAAGACGACTTGACGGCTGTATCCAGCCTGGGCGCGCGCTTTGAGCCGCTTTCCGCCGAGGAAAAGCGTCAGTTGGGCTTGCGTTCGGGCGTCAAAATAACGGATCCCGGAACCGGCAAGTTGCGCCGGGCGGGCGTTCCCGCCGGGTTTGTGTTGGTCAAACTAAACAATGTCCTGGTAAATACCGTCGAAGACGTGCAAAAGATCATTGGCCCCTTGAAGCCTGGCGACGGCATTTTGCTGCAAGGCTACCGGCCGGACGGCGGCGCGGACTTTTATGCCTTTGGCCTCTGAAACTGAAAATCCGATCCCGATGCGCAAATAACAGTGCACCGGGTACCATAACGGCCTCCTCGGAGGCCGTTTTTTTTTGCGGTTTCCGTACCGGAACCAAGTATGCCTGGTGCGCACAACTCACGCACTTGCAGAGGACTTCAAGCAAAAAACACCTGCCTTGGTGTGAAAAATACACAGTTTATTTGATTGATTAATTGGGAGTTAACTAATTTTTAAGCCCGTGTTAAGGCCCGTACCTTTGCGGCATCCAACCAAAAACCCCTGACATGCGCACCGCCGCTCACTACAACCAATCCCTTGCCGAACGTGTCGAAAAAGAAAAAGCAGCCGCTGCATTCACCAAAGCCGTGGCTGATTTGTTTTACGACCAAGGTGTGGAAGTCGTGCTTTTCCGCCAAAGGCTTCTGGACCTGAAACCGTCGGAGGTTTTGTCTGCCCACGCCCACGCGGCGGTCATGTCCGGCTCCCCCATTCAGGTGGAAGAGAGCTTGTTGATGGCCAATGCCTTGAGCCAAATAAACCTGGCCCCTTCGCGCATCGACATCGGCCGGTTGGCCGTGGAATGGAAGCGCGAAGGTGCGGCGCATCTGCAACGGGATCGTTTTTTGGCGGCAAAACTGGGTGATTTTGCTCAGAAAAAGCACCAGAACGAGCCCGTAGACGTAGTGCTTTATGGCTTTGGGCGCATCGGTCGTTTGGTGGCGCGCGAACTGTTGGCGCAGGAAGGCAAGGGCGAGCAATTGCGTTTGCGCGCCATTGTGGCGCGCGGGAACGACGCCCTGAGCATTGAGAAGCGCGCTTCTTTGCTGCGCGTGGACTCGGTGCACGGAGCTTTTGCCGGAACGGTGGTTGCGGACGCGGAAAATCAGGCGTTGGTGGTGAACGGTCGGCCCATCCACTTGATTTCAGCCAAAGGACCGGAGGAAATTGACTACACGGCCTACGGAATTTCCAACGCCTTGGTGATCGACAACACCGGCGCTTTCCGGGACGATGCGGAATTGAGCCGGCACTTGACTTCCAAAGGCGCTGCCAAGGTTTTGCTGACGGCTCCCGGCAAAGGGGTACCCAATGTGGTCATGGGCGTCAACGAGTCCATGGTGGGACCGGATACCAATATTTTGTCTGCCGCGTCGTGCACCACCAATGCCATTGTTCCGGTGTTGAAGGTGATCAGCGAACAGTTTGGCATCGAAAAAGGAC
>CANHXZ010000044.1 GCA_947464785.1 Flavobacteriales bacterium
ATCGCCGGTCATGCGATGGCACACCGCCCCCTCGAATAAAAAACAACAGATTGCTATTTATATTAGAAATGCTACTTATATTAGCATTCTAAAACAAGCAATCGTGTTTCACCTGCATTTAAAAGCATTCCGCAAGCAGCGCGGCTGGACCCAGCAGCAGCTGGCAGACCGAATTGGCGTCAAGCGCTCGTTGATTGGCGCGTACGAAGAGGGGCGTGCTGAGCCCAAGTTGGAAACATTGCGGCACCTGGCGGTTGCTCTGGAGGTTCCTTTGGATGCCTTGCTCAACGGCCCCGAGGGGCAGCCGTTGCCGGATCCCACGCGAAAGGCACGCCTTTCCGGTTCCGCACTTCGAGTTGTTTCAGTCGCCGTCACCGAAAGCGGGGAGGAGCGGGCCAGTTTGGTTCCCTTAAAAGCGTCTGCCGGTTACCTGGGCGGATATGGAGACGTGGACTTCATGGAAACATTGCCGGCATTTTCGCTTCCCTTTCCCGAGCTAAAAGGGCAAGTAACCCGACGTGTCTTTCAAATTCAAGGGGACAGCATGCTGCCCATCCCGTCGGGTTCCTACGTAGTGGGTCGGTACGTACAGGATTGGTCTTCGGTTGCTTCCGGCACACCGTGCATTGTGCTCACGCAGAACGACGGAATTGTGTTTAAGCGGGTGTACAATCGATTGGTGGAAGGTGGTTTCCTGGAACTGGTCTCGGACAACACCTTGTTTTCCCCCTTTGTTGTCGGCCCGGACGAGGTCTTGGAGGTTTGGCAAGCCGAAGGCGTTTTCCGGTTTGACCTGGACGCTCCCGAGGACAGTCGCCAAGGCGTAGCGCAGAAATTAGACGCCCTGCACAAGGAAGTTGAAGGATTAAAATCTTGGTGGAACAAAACAACAGGAACAAACTAATTTTCAAATGGAACGCTCCATACTGCACATGGACCTCGACACGTTTTTTGTGTCCGTGGAGCGCTTGCTGGATTCCCGGCTTCGGGATCGCCCCATTTTGATCGGCGGTTCTGGAGACCGCGGAGTAGTTGCGGCCTGCAGCTACGAGGCGCGTGCCTTTGGGGTGCATTCGGCCATGCCCATGCGCATGGCCCGGGAACTGTGCCCGGAAGCCATCGTGATCCACGGAAATTCAGCAACGTATTCGGCTCATTCCCAAGCCGTGACGGAAATCGTTCGCGAGTCGGTTCCGGTGGTTGAAAAGGCATCGGTGGACGAATTCTACGCAGACTTAACCGGAGTAGATCGCTTTCTGGGGACGTACAAAATGGCGTCCGAGCTTCGTTCCCGAATCGCATTGGAAACAGGTTTGCCGCTTTCGTTTGGACTTTCCATCAACAAAACGGTATCCAAGGTGGCCACGGGAGTTGCCAAGCCCAACAACCAGCTGCGAATTGCTTCTGGGGAAGAGAAAATCTTTTTGGCGCCGCTGTCGGTGCGCAAAATACCCATGGTCGGAGAGAAGATGTACCAATCGCTGCGCAATTTGGGCGTGCAAACGATAGGGACCGTGCAGGAGATGCCGGTTGATCTTTTGCAGCAGGTGTTTGGAAAGCCCGGAAAAACTTTGTGGGAAAAGGCGCAAGGGGTGGATCCAACCCCCGTAGTCCCCACGCAAGAACGAAAAAGCATTTCGGCCGAACGCACCTTTGAACGTGACACACTCGATGCGCAAAAACTCGAAGGTCTGCTCACGGCCATGGTGGAAAACCTGTGCTTTCAATTGCGCCGTGGGGATAAGGTGACGAGTGAAATCACCCTAAAAATTCGCTACGCAGACTTTGAAACCCAAACCAAGCAGCGAAAAATCCCGTACACCAGTGCAGATCACGTATTGATACCGCTGGCCAAATCCCTCTTCCGGGAGTTGCACAGCCGGCGCTTAATGGTTCGCCTAATCGGTGTGCGCTTGGGTGGATTGGTGGGGGGCGGAATGCAGTTTCAGCTTTTTGAGCAAGAAGAGCGCGTGCACCAACTCTACGAAGCGTTGGATGCCGTACGGAAAAAGTACGGGGATCGTGCCGTTGTGCGCGCCTCCGGATTGCACGCCCGCTCCATTGGCGGAGCCAACAACCCCTTTGACGGAGGCCCGCCTATGCTCCTCGCCCGACGACGGCAGTAGATTCCAAACGCGGTGGTCGGGTAGGAGGGGAGGTGTCGAATGGATGCAATTTCTGCTGAAATCCAGATTCGCTAGGTCCAGATGAATCCCCTCTTTAGGCTCCTTGAAACGAGTCAAAAGCCGTCCATTTTTTGCTAAAATACACGGCATAGATAAAAACTATATCAATATCTAAGTTCTTAATAACCAGTATTTTATAAATACTCAATTAAATAAGTGATTAATCATGTGTGGCCGATACGTTCAAATCAGTTCGATTGAAGTTTTGGAGCAGCGGTTTCAAGCAGAGATGGAAAATCCTGCTGGTTGGACCCCAACTGCTAATGCGGCGCCTGGAGACTGGCTTCCCGTAGTTGCGGACGACAAGCCACAATCCATTGTTTTTCAAAGATTTGGACTCTGTCCCGCCGGAAGTAAAGCCGGGACCCTGTACCTAAATGCGCGTTCGGAAACCGTCTTGGACAAGCCCTCGTTCCGCACGTCCGTGCGAAGAAAACGATGCATTGTTCCCGCTGATGCATTTTACGAAGGTCCTGAAAATGAGAAATTAAGCAAGCCTTATTTAGTGTATTTAGTTAATAAAGAGCGCCCCTTTGCCTTTACGGGAATTTGGGACGAATGGCACGACCCCATCAGCCAGCAAAGCATTCGCTCCTTTGCCCTCTTGACCACCGCTCCCAACCGAGTCATGCAGGCCATTGGCCATCCGCGTTGTCCGGTTGTGCTGCACCCCGAAGAAGAAGCGTTGTGGCTTTCGCCCCACACCCCCTTGCCGGATGTTATGGCACTTCTTCGTCCGTGCGAAGATCATCGGATGAATGCCTACCCGGTATCTCCAGCATTGAAAAATCCAAGAAACAAAACACTGGAACTCGTTCAACCCTTAGGAGAACGCCTATTTGAAGAATCAACCTACCTCACCAAACCCGGAATTGCACTGAAGGGCATGGGAAGAAGAAACGCTTGAGGTGGCCTCCATTCGCACCGCGTACAGTTTTGGCTTTGGGCTGCTTCGCGCCGACGAAATCATGGATCGAGCGCGGGGCAACTACACCCACCTGGCATTGACGGATCTGGGGCACACCGCCGCCTTGCTTCCCCTGATGGAGCGCGCCCAAAAGTCCGGGATTCAAATCGTTCCGGGCGTGGAAATCAGAAACGGACACAAACTGCTGTACAGTGTGCTGGCACTCAACAACGACGCCCTCACGAAGCTGCACGTTTGGTTGTCCGAACACGAACAGACGGGGTTGCCGTTTCCGGGGGAATTTCCACTGGAATCAGCGAATGCTGAATTTGCGTGCATATACCCCTGGGATGCTGTGGATGCAGTGCCCCGGGGCGCTTGGCTGGGAGTTCGTCCGTGGGAGCTTTGGGCAGCTGCCAAGAAGTGGGGATCCGGGCATCCTCGTTGTTTGGCCTGGATGCCCTTCACCCTTCGGGACGCTTCCGACTTCAAGGCCCATCGTGTTTTGCGCGCGGTGTCCCTCAACACCCTTCTGGAGCGCGTCGGGCCCAACGAAACCTGCGACCCGCGCGAAGTTTGGATGACGCGTTCGGAGTGGGAAGATGCTTACCGCGAGGCTCCTGTGCTGGTGGAGCGAACGCAACAACTGCTTGAAACCTGTACCGTTTTCATTCCCATGGGTTCCGAAGCGCCCCCGGCCAACCTACAATCATACACGGGCTCTCAAGCCCAGGACGCCCTCTTGCTGCGCCAATTGTGCCAAGACCACCTGTACCAGCGGTATCCGCAAGCCGCGCGCAACGTGCAGCAGCGCGTGGATAAAGAGTTGGAAGTCATTCAATCCAAGGGATTCAACGCCTATTTTTTGATCAATTGGGACCTGATTCGGTACGCTCAGTCGCGGGGATTTCACCACGTAGGGCGGGGGAGTGGAGCCAACAGTATTGTTGCGTATATTCTTCAAATAACGAATGTTGACCCCATTGAATTAGACCTTTACTTTGAAAGATTCATCAACGTCCACCGAACCTCTCCGCCGGACTTTGATCTGGATTTTTCCTGGACCGACCGGCCCGACATCACGCGTTATTTGTTTGGCCGCTACCCAAACGTAGCGCTATTGGGTGCCTATTCCACGTACCAATTTCGTTCCGTAGTTCGGGAGGTCAGCAAGACCTTCGGATTGCCCAAGTCAGACATCGATCGCTTGGCCAATGGAGAGGCGCCCAAAGATCAATGGGGACGTGCCGTCCTCCATTTTGGCCACCGTTTGCACGACCTCCCCAGCCGCATGACGCTCCATTCCAGCGGAATCCTGATTGCGGACAAACCGCTTGCTACCTTCTCATCCACCTTTTGGCCCCCCAAGGGATACCCAACCGTCTACTTTGACATGTTGGCCGCAGAGGACGTGGGCTTGGCCAAATTTGACATTTTGGGGCAGCGGGGAATAGCCAAAATTGCAGAGGCAGCCCAGTTGGCCCAGGAAAACCAACCCAACCGGCCGCCCTTACCGCTCAATGCCATAGCCCAATTCAAAAACGACCCCGCCGCGCTGAAGTTGCTTTCAACCGGAGGAGCCATGGGCTGTTTTTACGTGGAATCACCGGCCATGCGCATGCTCATGCAGAAGTTGCAAACCCAGAGCTACGTGGATTTGGTCGCCGCAAGTTCCATCATCCGACCGGGCGTTTCCTCCAGCGGCATGATGCGCCAGTACATCCTGCGCCACCGCAACCTGGAACGCAGGAAGGACGCCATTCCCGCACTTCTGGAATTGCTCCCGGACACCTACGGCGTCATGGTCTACCAGGAAGACGTCATCAAGGTGGCGCACTACTACGGCGGACTCACGCTCGCAGAGGCCGACGTCCTCCGTCGAAGCATGTCCGGAAAATTTCGATCCCGTCAAGAATTTCAAAATGTTCAGAATCAATTCTTTGCAAACGGACGTACTCAGGGTCGTCCGGACACGGAAGTTGCAGAAATATGGCGCCAAATGGAAAGCTTTGCCGGCTACGCCTTTGCCAAAGGGCACAGCGCCTCCTATGCCGTAGAGAGTTTCCAGAGCTTGTACCTCAAGGCGCACTATCCCTTGGAGTACTTAACGGCAACCCTCAACAACGGCGGTGGATTTTACCGAAAATCGGTCTACTTGCGCGAAGCCAAGCGTTTGGGCGCTCAAGTTGAGCCCCCGTGCGTACAGAACGGAGGGTGGAATTACCGACTGCGCGGCACATCGCTGTTCGTGGGATTTTCCCAAATTTCCGGAGTTGACGAGAAATTTTGTCAATCCATTGAAATACAAAGAAATAAAGGGAGTCTGTTCACCTCATTGATGGACTTCATCGACCGGATGCAAAGCCCCCAAAAACCCATTCCACTGGAATCCCTTTTGCTGCTCATCCGCATCGGGGCCTTTCGTTTTACCCAAGTACCACAGCGGGCGTTGCTGTGGGAAGCACATAGACTCCTGGGGCATCGCGTGCCGCCACCGCAATCCGAGTCGCTTTTTGCGCCCAGCCGAACACCGGTGAAATTGCCCGTTTTGGAAATGCCCCCGCTGGAACAGGCCTACGAAGAATGGGAATTGCTCGGTTTTCCGCTGTGCAGCCCCATGGATCTTTTGGCAGAACCATTGGGGACGTGGATTTCGCCCCAGCATTGGCCCCAATGGGTCGGTAAGAAAATTCGGGCGGTTGGGCAGACCGTCAGCGTCAAGGATACCCGAACGGCGCAAGGCCAATGGATGAAATTCGGAACCTTTGAAGCTCCGGACGGATTGGTGTTCGACACCGTTCATTTTCCGCCGGTGGTTCAAAAGTATCCGTTTAGAGGCGGCGGTCTGTACGAATTAGAAGGTGTTGTATCGGAAGAGTTTGATTACTGCTGCTTGGATGTTCAGTTCATGCGAAAGCTGTCGGTACTGGAAGACCCACGGTACGCGGATCAATCGGTGGGCGCACGCACCAAAAGCCCCCTGCTCAGCGAACCTGTTTCAGAACATAATTAATATTATGTTAAATAGTATTCGAGAAATTAAAAGAGCCCGGCAAAACACCGAGCTCTTTCAATCTACCCCTTTCGGGCTCAATACTGTTCCTTATCGCTTCTTTGCACGCACGGCGTCTGCCTCGCGCTTCACCCGCAACGCATCTTCCATACGCTCAGTCTTGTAATAGACCTCACGCAAAGCATCCAAAGTGGCGATGTCTTCGGGATTGCCTTTGTAGGCCTTCTCAAAATACGGAATGGCACTGGCCAACAAAGACTTTTTCTTCTTGTCTAATTCTTCCCACTTTTTCTGATCCGCGGGCGACCGCGTCAACTTATTCATGGATTCCACCACCGTATTGGACTCATCCACGAAGATCAAGCCGCGCATGTACAAAGCATCTCCATAGTTGGGATCTGCAACCAAGGCCTTCTCGTAAAACTCAATGCCCTTGGCCACATCCTTTTTCTCTTTGTGGTACAAATAGCCGATGTTGTACAGGTACAGTGGATTGTTGGGCTCTCGGTCGGAAGCCTTCAACATATTGGCCATAGCGCCCTCGTAGTCCTTTTTATCCAAGAAAATCTGGAGCTCCACATTCAACAAATCTCCGTTGTTTGGGAAGCGTTCGCGTGCTTTTTTCAAGAAGGCTTCCATTTTGGCGTCCCAACCTTGGTTGGGTTGAGCCGACTTTGCTTCTAAGTACATGGCCACCATTTGTACCCAGTACATTTCCTCTTGGCTCTTGGTGCGTTCGGGATCCTTTGCTTCGCCGGCTAAGATGAAGTAATCCAAGGTCTTCTTGTCTGGAAAAGCGACGCGCGCATTGTTCTTGACGTAAAAACCAGTCCAGGAGATGTTTTTGAAACCCAAATCCAAAACCTTTTGGTAGTATTCTTCTGCCCTGGCGTATTGACCCAGACCTTGATTCAAAGCAGCTATGTAGCTCAAATTCAGCGTATCCACTTGCCCCAACAACCCACGGGTCTGCACGGCAGCCTCGTAGAACTTCAATCCAAGAGCAGTGTCTTTGGCTGTGAATACCGCATCTTCGGCGGCAGCAACCAAACCAGCACCCAATGAAGGGAACACCTCCGCTTTCAGGCGGTTGGTAGCGCGCATTTTGTTGGCTTTTTCGTACTCCACCAATTTATTGAAGGTGGACTGCGCTTCCAATAAATACGCAGCCTTCTTCACCTTGGCCTTTTCATACGAAGCAAGGTAGATTAAACCACGGTATTCCAAATACTTGGACATGGTCTTTTCAATCACTGCTCCAGCCTTGCCGTCAATGATAGCGCCCGCTTCGTCAATAAAAGCACGCGCTTCCGCCATGCTTGCTGAGTCTTGGCGGTCGTACGCAATTTTTGCGCTGGACATCTTGATGGTTTCTTGCGCGGAGGCTCCGAATCCCAGGGCCAATACCGCTGCTAACAGTACTTTTTTCATGCTGCAAAATTAGGCTTCCGCCGTGTTCTCATTGTTAAGTGATTCATCGTTTGCCTCGGATGTTGGTGTTTCAACCACCTTCGCAGGTGTTTCGTCGGGAGCAACAACCGTGCCTTCTTCCACCACAACCTCTTCTTCCGAACGAGGTACCTTGGCCACCGATGCAATGGTGTCGTTGCCCTTGAGGTTGATCAAGCGAACCCCTTGGGTAGCGCGTCCCATCACCCGCAAATCATCCATGCGCAAGCGAATCATCACACCACTTTTGTTGGTAATCATCAAATCGTCATCGTCGGTAACGGACTTGATGGCGACGAGTTGGCCGGTTTTGTCGGTGATGTTCAAGGTTTTAACCCCTTTTCCGCCTCGGTTCGTTACCCGGTAATCTTCCAGGTCCGTTCGTTTGCCGTATCCGTGCTCGCTCACCACCAAAATAGTCTCGTCGGGATTGGAAACACAAACCATACCAACCACTTCGTCCGTTTCGGTGTCCAGCGCCATGGCGCGAACCCCGGAGGCATTCCGGCCCATCGGACGAACCTTGCTTTCGTTGAATCGAATGGCCTTGCCCGAGCGGATGGCCATCAACAATTCGTCGTTACCACCAGTCAAACGAGCCTCCAACAACGTATCGCCTTCGCGCACGGTGATGGAGTTGATGCCGTTGGCACGTGGACGGCTGTATGCCTCCAAGGTGGTCTTTTTGATGATTCCGCGCAGGGTACACAACACCACGTAGTGGTTGTTGATGTAGTCAGGATCCTTCAGGTTCAGCACGTTGATAAACGCGCGGACCTTGTCGTCCTGCGGAATGTTGATGAGGTTGACGACGGCCTTTCCTTTGCTCGTACGTGTTCCTTCCGGAATTTCATATACACGAAGCCAGAAGCAACGACCCTGTTCCGTAAAGAGCAGCAAATAGTTGTGGTTCGTGGCTACAAAGACCTGTTCGATGAAGTCTTCGTCCCGGGTGGTGGCACCGCGGGCCCCTACTCCTCCCCGGCCTTGCGAGCGGTATTCAGTAAGTGGCGTGCGTTTTACGTAGCCCGCACGCGAAATGGTGATGACCACTTCCTCGTCGGCAATCATGTCTTCAATGGAAACGTCTCCTCCGGCGTACTCAATGTCCGTGCGACGGTCGTCGCCGTACTTGTCCCGGACTTCTACGAGCTCGTCTTTGATGATTTGGAAACGAAGGGATTCTTCGTTCAGAATACGCTTCAAGTACGTGATCAACTCCATCAATTCCGCGTACTCGGCCTTGATCTTGTCCCGCTCCAGGCCCGTCAGTTTTTGCAGGCGAAGGTCCAAAATGGCCTTGGCTTGAACTTCGGAGAGGCCAAATTGACTCATCAAACCATCTTTGGCCTCGTCTACCGTATTGCTCGCACGAATGAGGGCAATCACTTGATCCAGGTGGTCGATGGCGATCAGCAGTCCTTCTAAAATGTGTGCGCGCTTTTCCGCTTGGGATAGCTCGTACTTCGTGCGGCGAACCACAACGTCGTGGCGGTGCTCCACAAAATGATGGATCAAGTCCTTCAAATTGAGCATTTCCGGACGCCCGTGCACCAACGCAATGTTGTTGACGCTGAAGCTGCTCTGCAGCGATGTATACTTGTATAACTTATTTAATACAACATTTGGAACCGCGTCTCTTTTAAGCACATAGACAATGCGCATTCCACTGCGGTCGGACTCGTCGCGGATGTCCGCAATGCCTTCCAACTTCTTCTCGTTGATCAGGTCAGCCGTCTTTTTGATCATCTCGGCCTTGTTGACCTGATACGGAATTTCCGTTGCGATGATGCACTCGCGCCCGTTGACTTCTTCAAAGTGGCATTTGCCGCGCAACACCACGCGGCCGCGGCCGGTGTGAAACGCGTCGCGCACGCCCTCGTATCCGTAGATGGTGCCGCCTGTCGGGAAATCAGGTGCTTTCACGTGCTCCATCAAACCGTCAATGGAAATATCCCGATCCTCAATATACGCTACCGTGGCATTCACCACTTCCGTCAAATTGTGGGGCGGCATGTTGGTGGCCATACCCACCGCAATGCCCGCAGCACCGTTGACCAGAAGGTTGGGAATACGGGTGGGAAGCACCTTGGGCTCTTCCAAGGAGTCGTCAAAATTCAATTGAAAATCAACCGTATCCTTATCGATGTCGGACAAAATCTCCTCCGCAATCTTCCGGAGTCGAACTTCCGTGTAACGCATCGCGGCTGGCGAATCGCCGTCTATGGAACCAAAGTTACCCTGGCCGTCCACCAACGTATAGCGCAAAGACCAATCTTGGGCCATGCGGACCATGGTGTCGTACACCGAAGAGTCCCCGTGCGGGTGGTACTTACCCAGTACTTCCCCCACTACCCGCGCCGATTTCTTGTACGGACGTCCGGAGGAGTTTCCCATCTCGTGCATTCCAAACAGTACCCGACGGTGCACCGGCTTAAGGCCGTCGCGCACATCCGGCAGCGCCCGGGAAACAATCACCGACATCGAATAATCGATGTAGGAGGATTTCATTTCCTCCTCGATGTTGATTTTAATGATTTTTTCGCCTTCGTAAGAATCCATAGTATACCCTAGAGGTTAGACTTTCAAAGTTAAGGCATCGTTGCGGGTTGGACTAAGGTGGCGCAGGGTTGTTTTGGTGTTTTTTACACAAATTGCTGTTGAAAACATCACCTGCCAAATTGACCCCTACTTCAGGCGCTGGCACAAAATTGGCTACCTTTCAATCCATGGACGAAAATTTTTCACCACGCGTCAAAGACGTCATCGGTTACAGCAAGGAGGAAGCCCTGCGGCTGGGCCACGATGCCATCGGAACGGAGCACTTGGTATTGGGTTTGCTCCGCGAAGGCGAGGGATCCGCCATTGAGCTTCTAGAAGAAATGAACATCGATCTCTTGGGGCTGCGTCAGCGAATCGAAAGCCTGTCCGCACTGCCAGAGAGCTCCAGTCCCCTGCGAAAGAACATACCCCTCACCCGACAAGCTGAAAAGGCGCTAAAAACCACCTTTTTAGAGGCCAAGCTGTACGGCAGCCAAACCATTCGCACGGCTCATTTGCTGTTGTGCATCTTGCGCAACGACAACGATCCCGTGACCAGTACGTTCCGCAAATTAGGCGTGGAATACGACAACCTTAAGCAATTGTACCAGAGCAAGTTCAGCAACGACAGCAAGATGGACGGTCCGCGCAACGAATCTTCCTTTGGCGAAGACGACGACGATGCGCCGGTGGCTCCGGGAGGCGGAGGATCTTCCTCCACCCGCTCCAAATCCAACGACACCAAGAGCAAGACCCCTGTTTTGGACAATTTTGGCAGGGATTTGACAAAGTTGGCAGAAGAAGGCAAGCTGGACCCCGTGGTAGGACGCGAGAAAGAAATTGAGCGCGTCAGCCAAATTTTGTCCCGTAGAAAAAAGAACAACCCGTTGTTGATTGGCGAGCCCGGTGTGGGCAAGTCCGCCATTGCGGAAGGATTAGCGGTTCGGATCGTCAAGAAAAAAGTGAGTCGCGTTTTGTTTGGCAAACGCTTGATTTCCTTGGATCTGGCTTCGTTGGTGGCCGGCACAAAGTACCGCGGACAGTTTGAAGAGCGGATGAAAGCCTTGATGAACGAGTTGGAAAAGAACGACGACATCATTCTATTTATCGACGAATTACACACCATCGTGGGTGCCGGCGGGGCCACGGGTTCCTTGGACGCCAGCAACATGTTCAAACCGGCTTTGGCGCGGGGTGAAATCCAGTGCATTGGCGCCACCACCTTGGACGAGTACCGTCAGTACATTGAAAAAGACGGTGCCTTGGAACGTCGTTTTCAAAAGGTTTTAGTGGATCCACCGTCCGCGGAGGAAACGCTGCAAATACTGCAGAACATCAAGGATAAGTACGAAGAACACCACCACGTTTCCTATACTCCGGAAGCACTTGAAGCATGTGTTCGTCTGACGGCACGGTACATCACGGACCGTCATTTACCGGACAAAGCCATTGATGCTTTGGACGAAGCAGGTTCGCGGGTACACCTCTCCTCCATCGTGGTGCCTCCCAATTTGGTTGAGTTGGAAAATAAATTGGACGGTATTCGGCTTGAAAAATTGGAGGTTGTTAAAAAACAACGGTACGAGGAGGCTGCACGCCTGCGCGATGTTGAAAAATCCGTAGAAGTGGAGTTGGCAGCAGCGCAAGCTGCTTGGGACGAAGAAGTCAAGAAGCACAGAACGCCCGTCACGGAAGAACAAGTGGCGGACGTCGTTGCCATGATGACCGGAATCCCCGTCCAGCGCGTAGCACAAGCAGAACTGGACAAATTGGCCGAATTGGAGCAAGATTTGTCGCACCGCGTTATTGGACAAGAAAATGCCGTCCGCAAGGTGGTTCGCGCCATTCAGCGCAACCGTGCGGGTTTAAAAGACCCCAATAAACCCATTGGGTCCTTTATTTTCTTGGGTCCAACAGGAGTCGGTAAAACTCAGTTAGCCAAGGAATTGGCCAAGGTGTTGTTTGACTCAACGGACAACTTGATTCGCATCGACATGAGCGAGTACATGGAAAAATTTGCCATTACGCGCTTGGTGGGTGCGCCTCCCGGATACGTTGGCTACGAGGAAGGCGGTCAATTGACGGAAAAAGTACGTAGGAAGCCTTATTCGGTCGTGCTTTTGGACGAGATTGAAAAAGCGCACCCGGATGTGTTTAACCTGCTGCTTCAAGCGTTGGACGAAGGTCATTTAACGGACAGCCTGGGAAGAAAGGTAGATTTCAAGAATACCCTGATCATTCTAACATCCAACATCGGTTCGCGTCAGTTGACCGACTTCGGAACCGGCGTAGGTTTTGGTACGGGAAATCGAGCCGGCAAGAAAGAAG
>CANHXZ010000045.1 GCA_947464785.1 Flavobacteriales bacterium
AAATGGAACCCATGAATTGTCCCGTCGTTGAGCGATTCGCTCTTTCGGAATTGACGTTTCCGGAGGCCGATGTGCTCACCACTCCGGAGGAGAAGTCTGCCCGCAGGGCGGATTTGCATCGGGCTACTCAGTTGGGCAATCTTTCCCGAACCAAGGTTCGTGTTGAGTTTTGGGACGCTTTGGGTTGCAAGGTCTTGCACACCACAGTTTGGGCCAGTACCGCCCAGGTGGTGGTGTTCAAAGAAGGAATGACGCTTCCGGTGCACCGGGTAGCGCGAATTTCCTTCCCAACGAATCACCATTCTTCGGTGGTGTAGCTGTTTTCGTCGAATTCGTCGTCGTTGAAACCGAATTCATCTTCGTCCTCTTCTTCGTCTTCGTCAAAGGGATCCCGTGCGGAACGCCCTTCGTCGGTGCCAAAATCTTTTCCGGGGGCTTCCTTCGGGGCAGTGCCGTAGGACATAACTACTTCAGGCGCGGTCAAGGCACTTTGTTTTCCCGGACCGACGTGTTCGATGAAAAACGTCCATAATGACAAGAAGTCGTATACGTACAGCAGGCGTTGACCGCGTTGGCCCAACAAGTTAGCAGCCTCATGTGCGGCCATTTCGGCCAACGGAGCGTCTTCTTCGGTGGAGCCGAAGGCGTTGGCTTCGCCCCCCAGACCTACCAGCGGAATTTCTTGGAGTTGGTCCCACTGATCGTTGGTGGTGTAGAAGGAGGCCATTTCGCCGGGCTCAATGCCAAAAGCAGCCACCACGGCGTGGTGAACATCTTCCAGGGTGGCGTTTTCCGGCAATTCCAGATCGCGGAAAATATCGTCTTTGGTGTCCAAAATGGCGCGTACAACCAAGCTTGCCATGGTCAAAGGGGGATTGCGGGGGTTAGTCCAAGTTCAACAGCGCGTCGGTAAGCCAAAGCGCGAGCAGATTCAAAGGTATTGTCTATTTCACCATCCAAGATTGCTTCGCGAATGGCATTTTTCAAGATTCCAATTTCCGGACCCGGTTGGAGGTTGAACCACTGCATGAGCTGCGCTCCGTCCACGGGCGGTTGCCAATTGCGGAGTCGGTCTTTTTCCTCCACTTCCACCAACCGGATGCGCACGCTTTGAAAGTTTTCCAGGTACCGACGCTTTTTGACGGGGTTTTTCGTGGTGATGTCTGCCTCGCACAGATGCATCAGGTCCTCAATGTCGGATCCGGCGTCGAACAGCAGGCGACGAACAGCTGAATCGGTGGTTTCGTCGGACACCACCGCAATGGGGCGGGAGCTCATCTGCACCATTTTGACGACGAAGTCCATTTTTTCGTTAAGGGGCAGACGCAGGCGTTGAAAGAGCTTTTTGGCCATTTTTCCGCCCACGAATTCGTGGTTGTGGAAGGTCCAACCCACGCCTTTGATGAAGCGTTTGGTGACCGGTTTGCCGATGTCGTGCAGCAAGGCCGCCCAACGCAGCCAAACGTTGTCCGAGGCGCGCGCGACGTTGTCCACCACTTCCAAGGTGTGCCAGAAATTGTCTTTGTGCAGGTGTCCTTCCACTTCGTCGACTCCGGCTAAGGCCGCCACCTCAGGAAGCAGATGGGCCATCAGGCCACTGGTGTACAGGGGGGCGAGACCCAAGGAAGGCTTGGGCGTGCGCAGTAATTTATTCAGTTCCTCGTGAACGCGTTCACCCGTAATGATGGAGATGCGCTCCGACTGCGTTTTTAAGGCTTCTTCCACGTCCGGATGCAGGGAGAACTCCAGTTGTGCGGCAAAACGCACGGCGCGCAGCATGCGCAAGGGGTCGTCCGAAAAGGTTGCTTCCGGGGCGAGCGGGGTGCGCAAGATGCGCTGGCGCAGATCTGCTTGGCCGTTGAACGGATCCAGTAAATGGCCGCGTTCGGCCGCGTGCAGGCCAATGGCCAAGGCGTTGATGGTAAAGTCCCGGCGCAACTGGTCGTCGTTCAGGGATCCGGGCGCAACATTTGGGTTGCGGCTGTCCGGCCGGTAACTTTCCTTGCGGGCCCGAACAAACTCCAATTCTCCGTGGGGCGTTTTCGTGTGGGCCGTACCGTAAGACTTGAAGACCGACACCTTGGTTCCGCCCAATTTGTGGGCCACCCAGCGCGCCAGCGGTTCCGCGTCGCCCAATACCACCACGTCCAAATCGTGCCCGGTGCGTCGGCCCAGGAAGTGGTCCCGGACGTAACCGCCCACCACGTAGGCAGCTACCCCCAAGGCATCCGCTCCTTCGGAGACGGCACGCAGGGCCGGGGTGTCGATCCACCGTTCGGGATGTGCGGGTTTCATGGCGACGGGTCTTTTTTGAGCGGCGGCAAAGGTACGTCATTTGCCGCGCGCCATCGGGCCAATTCCCGGTAGCGAGCGCGTACGGCGTAGGCGCCAAATCGCGCCACCACAAAGCCCGGATAACCGTCCATAATCCCCCCTTGCAGGATGAATTGACGAAAAAAGCGGTAGGCGGGTTTGAGCAGGGTGTGGAAGGGCGTGATGCGCCCGGTTTTGCTGTGGTAGTCTTGGGCTTGCCAAGCGGCGTAGCGGTCCAACTTCAACCGGTGGTGCTCCAATCCTTTGTAGGTATCGTGGAACAGTCGGTGCCGAAGAACGGCAACGGGGCCGTTGGGGATGATTTCTGCGTGTACGTTCTTGGTCTCGTACCGGCAGGTATCCCGCTGAAAGAGGCGGATGACCTTGTCGTTCTGCCAACCGGAAAAGCGGATGCGCTGGCCCATGAAGTGGTTGGCCCGGTACATCCAGTACCCGTGTACGGCCGTGTTGGGGGCTTTTTTCCAGGCAGCTAATTCGTCGCGCAGCCCCGGAGAGAGCCATTCGTCTGCGTCCAAAAGCAGAATCCACGGATGCTCGGCTTGCGGAATGGCCCAGTTTTTTTGCGAGGCGGAGTTTTCGTAGTCCCGCTGCAGGATGCGCGCGCCAAAGGTGCGGGCGATTTCCAAGGTGCGGTCCGTACTGAAGGAATCCACCACCAAGACCTCGTCCGCAAGGTCCACGGCCGACGCCAGACACCGTTCCAGGCAATCGGCTTCGTTGAAGGTTGGGACCAGAAGGGTCAGCACTGCCAAACGGGATCAGACGGCAACGTCGTAGTGGCGCAAGGCATCGTTCAGACTGGTCTTCAAGTCCGTGGATGCTTTGCGTTGGCCAATGATCAGCGCGCACGGAACGTGGTAGGTGCCCGCACCAAATTCTTTGGGCAAACTGCCCGGAATGACCACGCTGCGCGCAGGTACTATGCCTTTGTATTCCACCGGTTTTGAGCCGGTAACGTCGATGATCCGCGTGGAGGCGGTGAGGACCACGTTGGCGCCCAAGACGGCTTCGCGTTCCACGCGAACGCCCTCTACCACAATACAACGCGAGCCAATAAAGCAACCGTCTTCAATGATTACTGGTGCTGCTTGAACAGGTTCCAAAACACCGCCAATGCCCACGCCCCCGGAAAGGTGTACGTTGGATCCAATTTGCGCGCACGATCCCACCGTCGCCCAGGTGTCCACCATGGTGTTGGCGCCTACGTAGGCACCGATGTTCACGTAGCTGGGCATCAGGATGACGCCAGGCGCCAAGTAGGCACCGTAGCGCGCCACCGCATGCGGAACCACGCGAACGTTGAGGTCTGCGTACTTGCGCTTCAGGGCCATTTTGTCGTGAAATTCCAAGGGACCCGCTTCCAAAGTTTCCATGGAACGGATGGGGAAGTACAAGATCACCGCTTTTTTTACCCAATCGTTGACCTGCCAGCCGTTGTCCGACGGTTCCGCAACCCGAAGCACGCCGGAGTCCAGTGCTTCTAGGACCGATTCAATGGCCGTACGGGTTTCCGGTTGGGACAGGAGCGACCGGTCTTCCCAGGCAGCTTCAATGAGGGGTTGTGCGGATTGGTAGTGCATGGCACAAAGGTACGTTTTTCGCTTGCGAACGAACGCGGCTCAAGCCGGCCGGTTGCTCAGAAAATCCTGCAACAAAACCGACGCCGAGGCGGCGTCCAACAGGCCTTTGTCTTTTTTGACGCGCTTGGAGGCTCCTGCCGCGTGGGCAGCGCGGGACGCAATTTTGGAGGTGAATTGCTCCGATATACGGTGCACCGGAAGTTCCGGAAAGGCCGCCTGCAGAGTGGCCGCCATCTGGTCTGCCAAGGGTGTGCCGTGCGTAGGACTGCCGTCCCACCGATGCGGTGCACCTACCACAAAACCGGCCAGAGGCTCCAAGGCGTGCCTTTTTTTCAATAAGTCAACTACCTGCTGGGAGGGGACGGTGGTCCAAGGAAAGGCCATGGACGCTGTGGCGTCGCTCTCCGCCAATCCAGTTCGGGCTCCGCCCGGGTCGATCCCAATCCAAATGCTCATCCGCCAAAGATAGCGTACCTTTGCGGCATGGTACTGCCCATTGTAGCCTACGGAGACCCCGTTTTGAAGCGCCGCGCCGCACCGGTGGACGTGGCGGATCCGGCCCTTCCCGCGCTGGTTGAAAACCTTTTTGAAACCATGTACAACGCCCATGGAGTGGGTTTAGCAGCCCCTCAAGTAGGCCTGGGCCTTCGGCTGTTTGTGGTGGACGGAAGTCCATTTGCGGAGGATGCAGAAAATGCCGCGCAAGCGGAGGTCATCAAATCCTACAAGCGTGCTTTTTTCAACCCAGAAGTATTGGAAGAGACGGGCGAGTTGTGGGGTTTTGAAGAAGGTTGCTTGAGCATCCCAGACGTACACGAGACCGTTTACCGCAAGCCGGTGGTTCGCTTCAAACACCAACTGCTGGACGGTTCTTGGGAAGAAATGCAGTTGGACGGCTTGGCCGCACGGATTTTCCAGCACGAATACGACCACATTGAAGGTGTTCTATTTACGGACCGTCTGTCGGCGCTCCGCAAGCGCTTGCTTCAGGGGCGTTTGGGCAATATTGCCAAAGGCTTGATTCAAGTGGGGTACCGCATGAAATTTCCTCAAGCTCGATGAAAGCATTCTTTTGGGGACTGACCTTGTTCGGAATTGTTTGGGGATGCTCCGATCCGGTGGAAGAGCTGCAATCCCTGGAGGCCCAAGTGCGCCAATTGGAAACCATCGAAGAAGATACCGCCTTGGTGGCGCGTGCCGTGGAAACCTTTCAAACCTTTGCGGAAGAAAACCCCCAGGACACCTTGGCCCCGCGGTATGCCTTGATGGCTGCGGACTTGGAGCGCAATCGCCCCGGACGAGCGCTGTACGCCATAGCCCAATACGATACGGTTTATCGTCTGTATTCCAATCGCCCGGAAGGTGCGTTGGCCTTGTTTTCCATGGCCTTGACGTTTGACGAGGTGGTGGGCAATCGGGCGTTGGCAGGCCGCGCTTATACCTTGTTTTTAGATACTTATCCCCAACATCCTCTGGCCAAACAAGCCGAGGATTTACGCTTTTTGGCGGCGTCGGACAGTGCCGTATGGCAAGCGCTGCCGGAATGGCAAAAAAGAGCTCAAATAAAGTCTAATCGTAAACGATAATTTGTACGCATGAAAGATTTGAAAGGCGTTCTGGCCATTGCCGGAAAACCCGGTTTGTATCAGTTGGTTGCGCAGACCCGCACGGGCATTGTGGTGGAAAACATGGCGGACCGCAAGCGTAGTTCCATCAGCGCCCAGCAGCAAGTAAGCGCTTTGGGTGAAATTGCGATTTACACCGACGCCGGTGAGCGTCCGTTGAAAGAGATTTTTGAATCCATGGCCGCGACCACTGGAGGGCAACACGGACCGCACCCCAAACAGGATCCAGCGGCCTTGCACACCTTTTTTGCTACCCACGTGCCAGACTTTGATGCCGAACGCGTCTACGGTTCCGACATGCGCAAAGTAGTGACCTGGTTCAACACCTTGGTGGACCACAACTTCTTCACGGAAGATGCTGAGGCAACGGCAGAAGTTCCCGCCAAAGCAGCAAAAGCCACCAAAAAGAAGGCCGCTCCCGCAGCGAAAGCAGCAGTGGCTGAGGACGCTGCTTCCGAAGAAAGCGCGGTGGACGCCGCCGCTGAATGAGCGCTCGTAGGGAAGAGGCGATGGCGGCCTTCGGCCGCCTGCTGGACATCATGGACGACTTGCGGGCCAAATGCCCGTGGGATCGGGAGCAAACGTTTGAATCCCTGCGCCACCTGACCGTTGAGGAAACCTACGAACTGGCCGATGCGCTGGCCGCAGGCGACTTGAAGGAAACCCAAAAGGAATTGGGGGACTTGTTTTTGCACTTGGTGTTTTACGCCAAGCTGGGCTCCGAGGCAGGTGCTTTTGATGTGGTGGATGTGTTGGAAGGCATTGCCGCCAAGTTGATCCACCGCCACCCGCACATCTACGGCGACGTGCGCGCAGACGATGCGGACGCCGTTAAAGCAAATTGGGAGGCCATCAAGTTGAAGGAAGGCAAAAAGTCGGTTTTGGAAGGGGTGCCCAAATCCTTACCGGCCTTGATCAAGGCCAACCGGTTGCAAGACAAGGTCAAAGGAGTTGGGTTTGATTGGCCGCACAAGGCCGAGGTTTGGGCCAAAGTGGAAGAGGAGTTGGGGGAATTCCGCGCTGCCGAGGCGCAAAACGATTCCGCCGCCATGGAAAGCGAATTGGGCGACGTTTTCTTCAGTTTGGTCAACTACGCGCGCCACGCGGGCGTGGATCCGGATTTGGCCTTGTCCCGCGCCAACAACAAGTTTCAAAGCCGGTTTGAGGCCATGGAACGCCTGGCGGCGGCAGACGGCAAGGCGCCATCCGATTTGGATTTGGCCGCCTGGGAAGCCTACTGGAATCGGGTTAAATTAACCGAACGTTAATTCTTTATTGGCCCCGGTTTCCGACCTTTGCTCCATGGCCGAATTCCGTTACATCAACCGCGACCTCAGTTGGCTCCGTTTCAACGGCCGGGTGCTGCAAGAAGCCTTGGATTCTAGCGTTCCGCTGATTGAACGCATTCGGTTCTTGGGCATTTTCTCCAACAATTTGGACGAGTTTTTCCGGGTTCGCTACGCCAGCATTCAACGCCTGAGCCGCTTGCCGGTCAAGAAGGTGAAACAACAGTTGGGCGGTTGGGAGCCCGAGGCCTTGATGCACGAGATCAATGCCGTGGTGGCGCAACAGCAAGCGCGCGCGGAAGCGATTTACGCAGATTTGATGGTGGAATTAGAAGCCAAAGGCATTTCCATCATCGACGAAACCCAATTGACGCAAGGCCAGAAAGATTTTGTTCGACGATTTTACATCGACAAAGTCAGTCCTTCGGTTTTTGTGGTGTTGCCCCGCGAAGGGAAGCCGTTTCCGGAGCTCAAAGACAAGTCCATTTATTTGGCAGTACTGTTGCAACCAAAAGGGGAGAACAAGAATCCTATTTACTCCTTGATTGAGTTGCCGTCGGACCTCATCGGACGATTTGTGGTGCTCCCCAAGTACGGACGTCAGTACCTGATGTATTTGGACGATGTCATTCGGTACAATTTGGAGTACGCGTATTTTATTTTTCCGTCGGATCGAATCGATGCCTTCACCGTAAAAATTACGCGGGATGCGGAGTTGGATTTGGACAACGACATCTCCAAAACCACGCTGGAAAAGGTGCAGAAGGGATTGGCAGTTCGGGAGATTGGCGACCCCGTTCGTTTGGTGTACGACCGCGCCATTGATCCGGACTTTTTGGCCTACTTGAGCCACAATTTGCGCATCGAGGAAATAGACAGTTTGCTGCCGGGCGGTAGGTACCACAACAAGAAAGATTTGATCAAATTTCCGAACGTGGGCGGCCCAGACTTGGAGCATCCCAAGTTGGAACCGTTGGCGCACCCCGAACTGAGCTTGGACCGCTCCATTTTGCAAGTGGTTCGCCAGAAGGATGTTCTCGTGTTTTCGCCGTACCACAATTTCTCCTACATCATCCGGTTCTTGCGGGAAGCGGCCATGGATCCGTCCGTCACGCGCATCAACATGACCTTGTACCGTTTGGCGGACCAGTCGCGCGTGGTTTCTGCACTGATCAACGCGGCCAAGAACGGCAAAAAAGTGCGCGTCATCATTGAGCTGCAGGCCCGTTTTGACGAGGAAAACAACATCCACTACACGGAAAAAATGCGCCAAGAAGGCATTGAGGTGCTTTCCGGTGTTCCCGGATTGAAAGTGCATTCCAAAGTGGTGTTGGTGGAGCGCCAGGCGCCGGGCGAAAAGTTGGAGCGTTTTGCGGTGGTGGGCACCGGCAATTTTCACGAGGGCACGGCCAAACTGTACACGGACTACCATTTAATAACCGCGGACAAGCGCATCACCAAAGAAGTGGTGGACGTGTTTGACTTCATCTTGGCGCCCTACACGGTGCGCAAATTCAAGCATTTGTTGGTTTCGCCGCAGTTCACCCGAAAGGGCATTGAGCAGCGCATAGACCGCGAAATCAAAAATGCACGGGCTGGAAAAAAGGCATCCCTTTTCTTTAAAATCAACAGCTTGTCCTCGTACGATTTTTGCGAAAAACTCTACGAAGCCAGCCAAGCCGGCGTGCGCATTCGGCTCATCGTTCGGGGCATTTGCTGCTTGATTCCCGGAGTAAAGGGGATGTCGGAAAACATTGAAGCCATCAGCATTGTGGACCGCTACTTGGAACACAGTCGGGTGTACTGGTTTGAAAACGACGGCTCTCCGGAGTGCTACCTAGCGTCGTTTGACCTCATGACGCGGAACCTGGATTACCGCGTGGAGGTGGGGGTTCCCGTATACAGCGCGGCGGTTCAACGCGAAATCCGGGACCACATGGAAATCTTGTGGAAGGACAACGTCAAGGCACGCCTGCACGGCGATGCGGTGGAAAGCGAATACCGGCACACGTCCGGCCCCAAGGTTCGGGGGCAAATGGCGCTGCGCGAATACGTGCAGGATCAACTGAAAAAGGGACGCCCGTCATGAATTTCCTGAAATTGGGCGCGTTGGACTTGGGATCCAATTCCATCCGTTGTTTGGTGGTCAACGTCATCCCTACGCCGGAATATACCCACTACAAAAAGGCGTCCATGACGCGCTTGCCGGTTCGTTTGGGAGCGGATGTCTTTGCAACCGGCCGTATTTCCGACGAAACGGGAGAACGGCTGCTGCACGGTTTGAAGGCCTACAGCCACATTTTTGCGGTGCACGGCGTGGCCGGCTTTAGGGCCTGTGCCACCTCCGCCATGCGGGAGGCCGAAAACAGCATCTATTGGGTGGAAACCGTGCGACGGGAGACCGGAATTTCCATTGAGGTGATCGACGGTCAGGAAGAAGCTCGGTTGGTGTTTTCCAGCAAAATCTTCGACAAAATTCAACCGGACGAGTCCCGATTTTTGTTCATAGACGTGGGCGGCGGCTCCACGGAGCTGACCCTTTTTGAAGAGGGTCGGGCGGTGGATTCCCTTTCGCTTCCTTTGGGAACGGTTCGACGCCTGTCTCAAGGCATTCCCGAAGGCACGTGGGAGCGCATGGACGCGTGGATCGACGGACACGCCCATCCGGAGCGCGGCCCCTTGGCCGCTATTGGATCTGGGGGGAACATCAACAAACTCTACAAATTGAGCGGTCGGCAAGGAGGAGAGCCCTTGTCTTCCCTCTACCTCAGCCAGCAAATCAAATCCTTGTCTGCCTTAACGATGGACCAAATGGTCTTGGAATTGGGCCTCAACGTGGACCGGGCGGACGTCCTGGTGCCGGCGTTGGAAATTTACCAGCGCGTCATGCGTCGGGCCGGATGCCGATGGATTTACGTCCCCAAAATTGGGGTTGCCGACGGTTTGGTGCGGGACGTGTACCACCGCTCCTTCAAGGCGGACTGGGAAGCAGGGCTTCGTTGACCGCAGCGCCGGCCTTGCCCAGCGATCCGTCGCGTCCTTTGCTGATCGCTCATCAATAAAATCGATGAATGCCGCCAACAAGCGTTCGTATTTTTGCACCACTAAACTACTCAAGACATGGCTGTATCGTTAATGACCGACGCTGATTTTGGCGCCCACCTCGCTTCAGGTGCTCCCACCGTGGTGAAGTTCTACGCAGACTGGTGCGGTTCCTGTAAGTTGTTTTCCCCCAAGTTTCGGCGCATGTCCGAGGAGGAAACCAACGCGGGCATTGCCTTTGTAGACGTCAATGCCGAAGAAAATCCGGCGGCTCGTTCGTTGGCTCCCGTAGACAATTTGCCCTTTTTCGCCGTCTTCAAAGACGGACAGTTGGTGGCGGGCTTGGCCACGTCCAAGGAAGAAGTGGTGCGCGAGTTGTTGGACCAAATTCGCTGAGCCATGAAATTACCGGTAATACGTGCTTTGGCAGCCGCACATACGGAGGCTGAGTTGTTGGCCGCGGAAGCAGCCTTATTGGAAGGGGATGCGTTGCCCTTTCCGGTAGATGGAGTGGACGAAGGCGAACAATATACCCATATCTTAGGGGCTTTGGACGTGGTTCGTGCGGTGGCCGCCGGACAAGACGAGCGCGAAGCCCTTCGCGCCTTCGGTCAACGCGTTCGCAACAGCATCGGATAAATTCTCCACGCATGGCGCATCGCTTGTTTTGGGGAGCGGTGGTGGGGCTTTTGGCCTCGTGCGCTCCCGGATTACCCCAAAAAACCACGACGGTGTCGGCGGTGGCTAAACTCAATCTAGCCCCCACCGACACCGTTTTCATTGCCGGCGGGCCGGAAGCCCTGGGCGGCTGGAAACCCAACAAGGTGCCCATGCGGCGCGTCAACGACACCCTGTGGACGGTATCCGTTCGCGGTTTGCCGCGGGGCTTTGCCTACAAATTCACCTTGGGCTCCTGGGACGCGGAGGCCCGCGTGGCCGGCGCGCGGCCCTGGATGGACTTGGTGGGCCAGCGCGGAAGGGACACCTTGCACCGCCTTCTGGATTTTGGCCCGGCCCAGTACACCTTAGACGGTCAAATCACCGGCACTGTTCACACCTTGGTGGCCGTGCCGGACGCCGCCAAAACGGTTTCCGCCCGGGACGTGGTGGTCTGGCTGCCCCCGCAGTATTTTGAAGACCGAACCCGACGCTTTCCCGTACTTTATTTTCACGACGGACAGAACCTCTTTGATCCCAATACCGCGTCCGGTGGGGTGGATTGGGCCATTGATGAATCCCTGGATTCGCTGATCCGCAAGGAAGGCTATCCCCCGGTGATCGCCGTAGGGGTTTTCTGCGCACCCGACGGTCAGTTGCGTCGGCGCGAATACAGCAATACCCCAGACGGTGATGCGTACCGTCGGTATTTCTTGGAGTCCGTGGTGCCCACCATCAACACCACCTACCGAACCCTGACCGGGCCGGAAAACACCTTGATCGCCGGGTCGTCCATGGGCGGCGCCTCGTCGTTTTACCTGGCAACCTACCGACCGGATGTCTTTGGCGCCGCGCTGGCTTTTTCGCCCGCCGTACGGGTCAAAAGCGGGAACGGATTGGTGGTGGATTTGTTGACGGATTGGGAGCGCGCGGGGCGTCCTTGGCCCCGTCCGGTGTACCTGGACAACGGCGGCGTGGGCTTGGAGACGGAACTTCAGCCCGGGATCGATCGCTTGCTGCGCGGTTTGCACAAGTCTGGCCGCACGCCGGAGGTGGATTATCGGTGGGTCTTGGATCCCCAAGCGTCCCACCACGAACGGGCCTGGCGCGAGCGATTTGCGGCCGCCTACGTTTGGGCGGTGCTGCGCCTGCCGGAAGGCAGCGCCCTTCGGAAGGACAAGCACGCTACCGCGAAGTAGGCGTTCCAAATGGGCACAAAAAAACCGCCCCGGCGGAGCCGGGGCGGTGGTGTGTGAACGAATGAAACTTTTAGTGCTTCTCCAAGTAGCTGGCAACGCCGCTGTGCGTGGCGTTCATGGCGTCTTGGCCGGGCTTCCAGTTTGCGGGGCAAACCTCGCCGTGTTTCTCTAAGTGCTGCAGGGCGTCGATCATGCGCAAAGCCTCGTCCACGTTGCGGCCCAAAGGCATGTCGTTCACCAACTGGTGGCGAACCTTTCCTTCGCGATCGATCAGGAACAAACCGCGGTAGGCCACCAACTCGCCTTCGGCAACCAACTGATCGTCCTCGTCGTAGCCCCAAGTGCCG
>CANHXZ010000046.1 GCA_947464785.1 Flavobacteriales bacterium
ATCCGCCATTGTAGGGATTTTTTAACGTTTAATAAATTGCAACAGTTGGAAGCTGAGTGCGTACTAGGTTTAAGCGTTGCGTTCTTCCAAAGCCTTGACAAGACCCGCAACTTTTTGGCCGGCGCCGCTCTGCAAAGCAGAGATGACGTTTTTGGCCGGGCTCTGCAAAAGCAAGATGATGTCGCCGATCATTTCTTCGCGTGACTTCAACGTTGCCAATGCCTCGAGCTGGGCATCACCAATGAATACCGCCTCATCGATGTAGGCACCTTTCAATAAGGGCTTATCCGAAGTTCTGCGGAATTCTTTGATCAAACGCGCAGGAGCATTGCCCTGCTCGGCGATCAAGATGCTCGTATTCCCGTGAAGCTGGCCGTAAAGCTCATCAAAATTCTTTGACGAACGCTCCATGGCCTTTTTCAACAAGGTATTCTTTACCACGGACAACTCAATGCCCTGCTTTGCGCACATGCGGCGCAAGTTGCTGGTAGATTCGGCGTCCAGACCGGCGATATCGGCCAAGTAAACCGTGCTGGTTCCTTCCAACACACCCACCAATTCCTCAATCGCTTGATTTTTTTGCTCTTTCGTCATGGGGATTCAATTAGAAGGTTTTCGTGTCCACAGCAACTCCAGGACCCATGGTTGGGCTCAAAAAGATGCTCTTAATGTAGGTTCCTTTTGCCGCAGAGGGCTTCATGCGAACCAACGTTTTCAGAACCTCTTCGGCGTTCTCGCGCAACTTGTCTGCCTCAAAAGAGACCCGACCAATGCTGGCGTGAACAATACCGTAGCGATCCACCTTGAAGTCAATCTTACCGGCCTTTACTTCGGAAACGGCTTTGCCAATATCCATAGTAACGGTACCGGTCTTCGGGTTTGGCATCAAACCGCGTGGACCCAGAATACGGCCCAACGGTCCTAACTTACCCATAGCGGCAGGAACCGTGATGATGACATCAACGTCGGTCCAACCGTTTTTGATTTTATCCAAGTACTCGTCCATGCCCACAAAATCAGCACCGGCTGCCTTCGCTTCTGCCTCCTTGTCTGGAGTTACCAAAGCCAAAACACGCACGGTCTTACCGGTTCCGTGGGGAAGACTTACCACGCCGCGAACCATTTGATTGGCCTTGCGGGGGTCTACACCCAAACGTACGGCCAAGTCAACGGAACCGTCAAATTTGGTCGTACTTACGTTCTTCACCAACGCGGTTGCGTCGGGCAAAGCATACTGCTTGGTGGTATCCACCTTTGCTGCAGCTTCTTTTTGTTTCTTAGTCACTTGTGCCATGATGCGGTCGTGTTACAGGTTAATTAGGCTTTTGGCCTGTCACGGTAATGCCCATGCTTCGCGCCGTTCCGGCGACCATGCTCATGGCAGATTCCAAGGTGAAACAATTCAAGTCGGACATTTTGTCCTCGGCAATTGCCTTCACTTGATCCCAGTTTACCTTACCTACTTTCGTCCGGTTGGGGATGGCAGAGCCACTCTTCAGCTTGGCTGCTTCCAACAACTGAACGGGTACAGGCGGGTTCTTGACGACAAAGTCAAAAGACTTATCGACGTAAACCGTGATGACTACTGGGCAGAGTTTTCCTTGCTTTTCTTGCGTGCGTGCATTGAACTGCTTGCAAAATTCCATGATGTTTACCCCCTTCGCACCCAAGGCCGGACCTACGGGAGGAGAAGGGTTGGCAGCACCACCGCGAACCTGCAGCTTGATCATTGCGCTTACCTCTTTCGCCATTTCTTTGTTCTTACGTGGTTAACTCTCTGTGGAATTCATTGGTCGCTCGTGTCGGAAGCCCACTCGTGACCGCAACGGGAATTCCGTCCGTTGTTATCCTTCTTTCTCTACTTGCATGAAACCAAGCTCCAACGGAGTTTTGCGGCCAAAAATCTTAACCGTAACCTCCACCTTGCGCTTTTCTTCAAAAATCTTTTCAACGGTGCCCGTAAAGTCACGGAACGGACCGTCAATAACTTTAACAGACTCACCGATGACAAACGGCACCGCAATGTGCTCGGCCGTTTCCGCCAATTCGTCTACTTTACCCAGCATGCGATTCACCTCGCTCTGGCGCAAGGGAGTGGGTTCGCCACCCTTGGCTTCACTCAAGAAACCAATCACGCCCGTAACGTTCTTGATGGTATGTACGGCTTCACCCGTGAGGATCAACTCCACCATGATGTAGCCCGGGAAAAAATTGCGCTCTTTGAGCACCTTCTTGCCGTTGCGGATTTGGTACACCTTCTCGGTGGGAACCAAGATTTGCCCCATCAAGTCCGACAACCCAATACGGGTTATTTCGTTCTCAATGTAGGACTTGATCTTGTTCTCCTGGCCACTGATGGCCCGAACCACATACCATTTTTTACCCGACTCGCTCATTTCTTATAGGGGGACTTACGCAAACAGGGAATACAAGAAATCCAATGCACCCGCCAGCGACTTATCCATGGCAAATACGACCAAAGAAAAAACCACGGAGGCCACAATAACCAACACGGTACTCTTCTGTAGCTCCGCCATCGTCGGCCAAGTGGAGTTCTTGGCGAATTCTACGTAGGACGACTGCAAGTAGGTTTTCAATTTTTCCATAGTGATCGTTTTGCCTAGCACGGGTGGAGAGATTCGAACTCCCATCAAAGGTTTTGGAGACCTCTATTCTACCCTTGAACTACACCCGTAAGTGGCAAAAGGTGCTCCGGGTTTGACCCCGGAACACCTTGTTACCATTGATTCTGTGAATTACTCGATGATCTCCGTCACCTGACCGGCACCAACGGTGCGGCCACCTTCGCGGATAGCGAAGCGAAGACCCTTGCTGATCGCAACAGGAGCGATCAAGTTAACCTCGATGGACAAGTTGTCACCGGGCATAACCATCTCAACACCAGCAGGCAACATGATCTCGCCGGTTACGTCTGTGGTACGCAAGTAGAACTGCGGGCGGTACTTGTTGTGGAAAGGAGTGTGGCGACCGCCTTCTTCTTTCTTCAAGATGTACACCTCAGCCATGAACTTTTTGTGGGGCTTAACGGAACCTGGCTTGCAGATTACCATACCGCGACGGATGGCCGCCTTGTCCACACCGCGCAACAACAAACCTACGTTGTCACCAGCTTCGCCACGATCCAAGATCTTGCGGAACATTTCAACTCCGGTGATGGTAGAAGACATCTTCTCGTCACCAAAGCCGATGATGTCAACGCTGTCCGCCGTGTTGGCAACACCCGTTTCGATACGACCGGTTGCAACCGTTCCACGACCGGTGATGGAGAACACGTCCTCAACAGGCATCAAGAAAGGCTTCTCGTTGTCGCGAACGGGCTCCTCGATCCACGTGTCAACCGCGTTCATCAGTTCCATGATCTGGTCAACCCACTTGGCTTCGCCGTTCAAGCCACCCAAGGCAGAACCTTGAATAACAGGCGTGTTGTCGCCGTCGAACTTGTAGAAAGTCAACAAATCGCGGATTTCCATTTCAACCAACTCCAACAACTCGGAGTCGTCTACCATGTCCACTTTGTTCATGAAGACTACCAGGCGAGGTACACCAACCTGACGAGCCAACAAGATGTGCTCGCGCGTCTGGGGCATGGGACCGTCGGTAGCAGCTACTACCAAGATCGCACCGTCCATCTGAGCAGCACCCGTAACCATGTTCTTCACATAGTCGGCGTGACCCGGGCAATCCACGTGAGCGTAGTGACGGTTGGCCGTCTCGTACTCCACGTGTGCCGTGTTGATGGTAATACCACGCTCCTTTTCTTCGGGAGCTGCGTCGATCGAATCGAACGAACGCTTTTGTGACAAGCCTTTGTCAGCCAACACGTTAGTGATAGCAGCTGTCAATGTCGTTTTGCCATGGTCAACGTGACCGATGGTGCCGACGTTCAGGTGCGGTTTGTTCCGCACGAAATTCTCTTTTGCCATGGTGTTTTAGTTAATTGAAATTGAACCGAGAGAATGAATTTTGAGCCAATGGCGGGAATTGAACCCGCGACCTTTTCCTTACCAAGGAAACGCTCTACCCCTGAGCTACATCGGCAGTGCGATCCTTGAGCGGAAGACGGGATTCGAACCCGCGGCCCTCAGCTTGGAAGGCTGATGCTCTACCAACTGAGCTACTTCCGCAATGAATCGACTGTGGGGAGAGCAGGATTCGAACCTACGTAGGCGTAGCCAACAGATTTACAGTCTGCCCCGTTTAACCGCTTCGGTATCTCCCCAATGATTGCAACCAAAAAGTTAAAAAGAAAATGCCTGGAGTAGAGCCAGCAGAGGGACTCGAACCCCCGACCTGCTGATTACAAATCAGCAGCTCTACCAACTGAGCTATGCTGGCAGTAAAAAAAGGAAAATTTCCTCCTTTGCAGATTCTTTTAAAGAACGTCCCGTGTCTCAAGCGTGGAGCGCTTTTTGAAACGGACTGCAAATGTAGGAAATTTTCCAATCCCCGCAAAGGGTCTCTAAAAATTAATGCGATCGACGTCGGGATTTTGCTTTTTGAACCCATCGGGCCGCAGCGCGGAAGGCTGCATGAACCGCTTGGTCAAAAGTACTGCCCTCTTTTTTCAACACCAAAGAACCACCCGGAAGCTGGATTTTGACTTCAACCACTTTTACGAGCTTTCCGTCTTTGTTTTCCTTGCGCAGGTAAACATCGCCCCGAACCGCATCGACCGTTATTCGGCCTAGCTTGTTCAACTTCTCCGCAATCATTCCCGACAGACGGTCGCTGTATTTGACGTCTACGGCATGGACAATAGCATGCATGTTTTTTGGGTTTTAAGAGCGCTGCCCTTCCCGGCCTCGAGGGTGCGCCCGCTGGACAACGGACTTCAACTGCTCAATGGACGCGTGGGTGTACACTTGGGTGGCCGAGAGATTCGCGTGCCCCAAAAGACTGCGAATCGACGCCAAGTCTGCTCCCATGTCCAGCAAATGCGTTGCGAAGGTGTGCCGCAACACGTGCGGGCTAGCCTTTTCGACGCTACTTGCCCTCTGAAGGTACGAATGAACCACGGTATAAACACGCTTGGGGGTCATTTTTTTTGCCGGCGATTCCCAAAAAAGCACGGAGTCTGTGGAAACTCCTGCCGTCTCGCACGCTTGTCGGTATTCCTCCAGCCCGTCGAGCCAAACGGGCAAGGCCGGCAGCAGGCGCTCTTTGTTACCCTTTCCAAGGATCCGAACGGTCTGAGCGGATGCATCGACGTCTGCCCAACGCATCTGGAGCAATTCTGCCCGGCGGATGCCCAGCGCATAAAGCGTGAGCAACAGGAATCGGTCGCGCGTTCCCAACCAACCAGTCTCAAAGCGGTTGGGATCCAAGAGCCGCTCGACTTCGTCGGTCTTCAAAACCCGCACGATGCGCTTGGGAACTTTCAAGCCGCGCAGCAGGACCGCCGGCTGAGGTACCCCTTCCCAAAGCAACCTTGCAAATCCAAAGTAGGTGCGCAATGCGGACAAACGTCGATTCAACGTTCGGGAGGACAGTCCGGCCTCCGCACCCTCCGCCAGCCAGGAACGCAGGTGCACCACCTTAATTCCTTGGGGCGTGGACTCGTCGTAGACCGACTGAACATACTGTACAAAGAAAAAGAGATCGCTGCTGTAAGCGGCCACCGTGGCGGGTGACAGTCTTCGCTCCAAGAGCAGGTGGTCCGCAAAGGCGTCCAATTCAAATGAGTTCAAATCCGGCACGGTAGCGAAGGTACCAAATAAAGCGCCCTGCAAACCGGTGGTTTGCAGGGCGCATATGCTGGGTGCAGCACAAGGGATTATTCCATCTCCTCGCGTCGCAACGTCTGAACGTAAGCCGCTTTAATGACCTCCATACGTCGAGAAATCGACTTCTTTTGGAATGCTTGGCGGGAACGCAGCTGGCGCATAGTACCGGTTTTGTCGAACTTGCGTTTGTAACGCTTCAACGCGCGGTCAATGCCTTCGCCTTCTTTAACTTGAATTACCAACATGCTAAAACACCTCCTCTCATTAAGGGTGCAAAGATAGCGAATCTTTTTGATTCAAAACGAAATAGCGCCTCAGTTGATGTGCGTCGACGTCGGACCAACCCGGAACGGCCCGCAACTCACCCCAGGACCGGACCGGGCGAACCGATCTCCGGTACTTACCCAGTGCCCGCGCACGTTCCCAGCCGACCAATGGATGGTCGGCCAATACGGGTTCCGGCAAACGATTCAAGACCCGGCGCGGCGGTAGGGAGTCCAGTTCCCAAACCACCGGCCAGGTACGCGCAGTGGAAGGCAACTGGTCCAGTGCGAAAAATCCGCACCACCGCCGTCGTTCTTTGAGAAAATGATGCAGGGTACCGGGCGACACCCCCCAACGGGCCAATTCCACACTGTCTACGGCGTTGAGGCCCACCGCATTTTTGGGAAAACGCATTTTGGGGCGCTGCACCCAAATTTGATTGGTGTCCACAGCCCGACGTGGGCCTTTGGGGAACTCGTTTCGGAAGTAGGGACGGCGAAACGGACGCTCCCCCTTGCTTCGATTATCAGAACGAATGGGTTCGGGATACCAAAGGGGTGTTTCGTAGTCGGGTTTTCCGCGCCAATAAACGTTTAGCCCAACGGCTCCATACGCCCCGATCAGAATCAATCCAATCCCCAAGCGCTGGAGCCGGCCGGGCGCTTTCATGCGTCAATCGCGCTCGTCGTTTTCGTTGAAGGAGTCCGGCTCCGGCTTTGCTGGTGTGCGCAATACCAGAACAAAAAAGTAAACCGTGAATACGGTGACTACCCCTTGGGCCAAGACCATGGTGGTCAATGCTGCATCGTTCATGATTAGCGAATTGTGGCCTTGCGGCGTTTTTGGTAAGCGAGGTATACGGCCCAGGCAATGCCCAAGTAAAGTGCTAAAAGAAGCAAGCGAGCACCTACCACGTAAGGACTTGCGGGCAGCGTGAGCTTTTCGTAAATAGCAGGCAAGGATCCCAAGAAAACTCCCAAAAGGATTACGGGCGTGACGTATTTAATGATGAATCGATAGATCCGTGGAATGCGCAAATCCGCTCCGTGGTTGATTTCCGCCCAGCCTTTTTCCATACCAAACACCCAGGCAAAGAGAATTACTTCGAGCAATGCAAAAACTACCAAACTGACGGTACCGGCCCAGTAGTCGTATTCGTCGAACACCCCTTCATTGAAATACAACACGGTTGGAGCTCCCAAAACGAGGATGACCGCACCGAATGCCCATGCCGCAGGGTTTCGCTTCCAGCCAAACTCGTCTTGCAGAAAGGCCATTACGGGAGTACCCATGGCCAACGAAGACGTTATCCCGGCAAAAAACAAAAGACCAAACCAAGCAATTCCAGCGAACATGCCCAGGGTGGGACCCCACTGGGTAAACAAATAAGGCAAGGTTTTGAAGCCCAATCCAAGACCTCCCGATTGCGTTAATTCAACCACACGGTCAATGCCCAGGTATCCAATTGCAATAGGAATCAAAATGGACCCACCAAGAACAACCTCAACGAATTCGTTCATCCACCCGGCGCTCATAGCATTCAGCGCAATATCGTCGCGGCGTTTCACGTACGAGGCATAGCACTGGATAGAGCCCATGCCAACACTGAGGGTGAAAAATATCTGGCCGGCAGCAGCCAACCAAACTTTGGGCGTCCAAATCGTTGAGTAATCCGGAGTCCACAGAAAATTCAAACCCACCGTTCCGTCAAATAAAGCACCGTTCTCACCTGCTTTCAAGGTAACGCCTTGGTACGCCAGAAAGGCTCCAAACAAAATCAACAAAGGCATGCCAATCTTAGCAACCTTTTCCACGCCGCCACTCAGGCCTCGGGAAAGAATCCAAGTATTCAACACCAAGCAAAACAACCAAAACACCACCGGCTGGGTGGGATCCGTCAATCCAACATAATCACCAAAAAAACCTGCTACTTCAGCGGCCGACTTACCGACAAAGGTGCCTTGAATGGAGTGCCAAACATAGCTGAGGGTCCAGCTTTCCAAGTAGCAGTAATACGCTGCCACTGCAATATTGGTAAAAATACCGAAGACGCCAATATACTTCCAAATGGCGCGCTTGGGATCCAATTCGTGCAGGATGAAGGGCGTACTGTGGTTGCCAAAGCGACCGCCGAATCTGCCGGTGGCCCACTCAATCCACAGCAACGGAATACCCATCAACAGGAAACTGACCAAATAAGGAATCATGAATGCACCGCCGCCGTTCTGCACGGCCTGCACCGGAAATCGTAAAAAATTCCCCAATCCCACGGCGTTGCCGGCCATGGCCAAAATTAATCCCACGCGGGAGCCCCACGATTCTGTTTTTGTTGACATAAAGCAATGGCAGTCGGGCCCCAAAAGGCCGGTTCGTTTGCGAATATAAGGAATCGATTTGGGACAGACGTTTAATTCCGCTAAAGCTCCATTGGCTCAGCTTCCGCAGGCAGCAATCACCTCATCCAACGGGGTTGGTTCGTAGGCCAAATCCCGACGTGCTTTGTCCAATACAAAACCGGTTCGGGCGGGCCGTTGGGCCGGCTGGGCCAGTGATTCGGTAGAGACCGGTTGGATCAGGGTGGCGTCGAGCTGAAACACCTGAGCGATGCGCCCTACAAAATCAAAGACGGACAGCGTTTCGCCCCCGCTGATGTGGTAGATTCCTTGAGCACGGCGCTGTGCCACGGCCAAGCAACCGCGGGCCAGGTCCTCCGCCCAGGTTGGGCTGCGCCATTGGTCCACCACCACCGGTAACGATTTGCCTGCACGCAGCGAATTTGAGGCCCACAAAACAATGTTGCTTCTGCTGAGTCCTTCTACCTGCCCCACCACCAGTACCGTGCGCACAATGGACCAGGGGGTTGGTAGGCTTTGAACGATTAGTTCCGCATCGTGCTTGGACCGTCCGTAGACACTCAAGGGATTGGGTACTGCCGTTTCATCGTAAGGACCCTCCGCCCCATCGAACACAAAATCGGTGCTGAGCAGCACAAAATGAGCCCCGTGACGACTGCTGATCTCCGCGCCCAACCGAACGGCGTCCACATTCAAACGTTGGCACACTACCGGCTCTTTTTCGCAATCGTCCACCTGCGTCATGGCCGCCGCATGGAGCACCACATCCGGACGAAAATCATGCAGGGCGCCCTCCCAATCGGCGGGAGACTCGATGTCCAAGGATCGATAATCGACGTTGGAGGCGTTCAATGCGGCACCAATGCGCTCCGGACCTCGTGCCGTTGCCAGCACCACCACACCGGGCTGATCCACGCACAGCCGTACGAATTTTTGCCCCAGGAGACCGTTGGCACCGGTCAGCAGGATGCGTGTAGCGGGGGCAAACGGAAGTTCCACCCTATTCTAGATCTAATGGAGCGGCATCTGCGGACGCTTCGGCGTCCGTCCAAGCGCGTTCGGTTTGCATCCAATGAGCCATTTGCGCTTGCAGGGCAGCCGCCTCACGCCCTGCCGCTGCGGCAAAGTCCGAACCGTTGGAGGCGTACTGAATGGAACGCGAGGCGTTGATCAACACTCCAACCCCCAGACGGTTTTTCCAACCTGCTGCACCCAGTACTTCCGGCACGCTTCCGCCTTGGGCGCCAACGCCCGGAACCAAGAAGTAAGTGTCCTCCGCCAAGGTACGAACGTGCGCCAATCCCTCCGGACGTGTGGCGCCCACCACAAACATCCGTTGTTCGGTGGGAATCCATTGCGAAACGCGTTCCAACACATGGGCGTACAAAGGACGGCCGTCGGCCATACGTTGCTGCTGAAAGTCATCCGCTCCTCCGTTGCTGGTCAGCGCCAAAACCACGGCCCACTTGTCCGGCAACAAAAAGGGCTCCACACTGTCACGCCCCATGTAGGGCGCTACCGTGATGGCGTCAAAATCCAACTCCTGCAGCAAGCCTTTTGCGTACTGTGATGCCGTATTGCCGATGTCTCCCCGCTTGGCGTCTGCGATGGTCAAATGACCGGGGTATTGGTTGCGCAAATAGCCAATGGTCTCCTCCAACGCCTTCCATCCTTCCAATCCGTGGGCCTCATAAAAGGCCAAGTTTGGCTTGTAGGCTACAGCGTACTCAGCCGTTGCGTCGATGATGGCTTTGTTGAAGTCCGCCAGCGATGACGGCTTTGCAGCAAAACCGCTCGGAAGCTTGGAAACGTCGGAATCCAGGCCCACGCACAAAACGGATTGGCGGGACTCAACAGCATAGACTAAATCGTGGTAATTCATGGGCTCTTTATTCGGTTCCTTCTTTCAAGCGTTCCGCATTCTCAGCCACCTGAAGTTCTTCTATAAATTTATGAATTTGACCGTTCATGACCTCCGGCAAGTTGTAGACCGTGAAGCCAATTCGGTGGTCCGTAACCCGCCCTTGGGGGTAATTGTAGGTTCGGATTTTGGCACTCCGGTCGCCCGTACTCACCAACGACTTTCGGTGTTCGGAAATGGCCTTGTCCCGTTCGGCGCGAGCCGCATCCCAAATGCGAGCGCGCAAGACCTTTAAGGCTTGATCGTAGTTTTGGTGCTGGGAACGTCCGTCTTGGCACTCCACCACCGTGTTGGTGGGCAAGTGCGTCAACCGAACGCCCGATTCCGTTTTGTTCACGTGCTGACCGCCGGCACCGCTGGAACGAAATGTGTCTTTCCGGATGTCTGTGTCGTTGATCTGCACGTCCAGTTCATCCGCTTCCGGCAATACGGCAACCGTTGCGGCGGAGGTGTGTACGCGGCCTTGGCTTTCCGTGGCGGGAACGCGCTGTACGCGGTGTACTCCGGATTCGTACTTCAAGGTACCGTACACCTCTTCTCCAGAGACCTCAACACTGACTTCTTTGTACCCGCCGAGCGTGCCTTCGGTTGCGGACAAAACCGTGTATTTCCAACCCTTCTCGTCCAAGTATCGGGCGTACATCCGGAAAAGGTCCGCCGCGAACAAGCCCGCTTCATCCCCTCCGGTACCCGCGCGAATTTCCAAAACCGCATTCTTTGCGTCTTCGGGATCCTTGGGAACCAGCAACTGTTTGATTTCCGACTCCAAAACTTCCAGTTCCGGCAGCAGTCGGTCCAATTCTTCTTTGGCCATGGAACGCAGTTCCGAATCTTTCTCGTGCTGCAGCAAATCGCGCGCCTCCGTTTCGTTCTCCAGCAAGCGCAAATACTTGGCACGCGCCTCCACCACGGGCAACAAGGTTTTGTATTCCCGATTGAGGCGTATGGCGCGCGGCGGATCCGCAGAAACCTCTGGCTGCATCAGCAAATCGTTGACCTCGTCGAACCGCTGGGCCAACGCGTTTAATTTGTCTACAAAACTCATCCGCCGTAGCTAAAATTCCCGTGCGGGGTGCGCAGCTCCAGCGATGCCTTGGCGCCCGCTGGTGCCTCCTCTACCCGACCTACAATCTGCGCCGCAATTCCAAATTTATGTGCCGCTGCAAGAGCCGCGGGTGCGTCCTCAGGAGCCAAGTAAATTTCCATGCGGTGGCCCATGTTGAACACCTGGTACATTTCGTTCCACGGCGTACCGGACTCTTTTTGAATGGTTTCAAACAAAACCGGCACGGGAAACAATTGATCCTTCACCACATGCACTCCTTCCACAAAATGCAGAACTTTCGTCTGACCGCCTCCGGAACAGTGTACCATGCCGTGCACCGCGGACCGGTGGGTAGACAGCAATTCTTTTACAACGGGGGCGTAGGTACGCGTGGGGCTCAAAACCAAACGACCCGCGTCCAGTGGCGAGCCCGCCACGGAATCCGTCAATCCGTACGAGCCGGTGTAGACCAGCGACGAATCCACTTCGGGTGCAAAACTCTCCGGATACAGCGCGGCCAATTCCTTTTTGAAAACGTCGTGCCGGGCGGAGGTCAAACCGTTGGAACCCATGCCGCCGTTGTACGAATCCTCGTAGGATGCTTGGCCGTCGGAGGCCCACCCCACAATGACGTCCCC
>CANHXZ010000047.1 GCA_947464785.1 Flavobacteriales bacterium
CGGCCGGAATTCGTCCGTGATGGACATCAAAACCCGTTTGGGAAACCGCCAGCGCGTGGCGGGAAAAGTCAGCTCCAGCACCTACATGAGCCGGGCCTTGGTGGAGGTTCCCATTGGCAAGAAGGTAGACGGCATCGCGCCCAGTTCGTTGCTGCTCACGGCCAAAAAGTCCTACTTGGACCAGACGGCGGGCCTCTTTTACCCGTATGTAAAAACCGAATTCGGGGGACTTCCATTTACGTTTACCGACGTGTACGGGAAATACGGTTTTCAGGGCCGCAACGGCTCCAACGCCAACGTGTTCGGCTTCCGGTTTGAGGACGGCACCCAGTTGGCTGCGGACAAGGCCATTGGCTGGGTGGCTACGGGCTACGGCGCAGACATGACCATTGTTCCGCCGTCCAGCTCCACCATCATCAAGGCGCACTTCGCGCAGTCGGACTATTCCATTTCCAGTACGGAAATCGCCGGTCGCCCGCGCGAATCCTCCATCGACGGTTTCAATGGCGGTTTGGACTTTACCTACTTCATGCGCAAGTACGACCAGCTCACCTACGGGTTGGAAATGATTGGGTACAACACGAAGTACCGGTTTACCAATGGGGTTGGGCGCATTCTGCAGCAGAACGACAACACCACGGAAGTGGCCGGATACCTCCAGTACCGCTACCAAACCGGCCGTTGGTTGGTGGAGCCCGGTTTTCGGATCCACAACTACGGAGCTTTGGGCATTGTGCGCCCGGAGCCGCGTTTGGGCTTGAAGTACAACGCCACCGAATACCTGCGCATCAAGGCCTCAGGCGGATTGTATTCCCAGAACTTGGTGGCGGCCAACTCAGACCGCGACGTCGTGAATTTGTTCTACGGTTTCTTGAGCGGAAGCGGAGACGTGCCCAGCACGTTCGACGGCGCTCCCGTAACCTCCAAACTGCAAACCGCAACCCACGCCGTGTTGGGCACGGAGTGGAACCTGACCCCCCGTTGGACGTTGGAGGTGGAAGGGTACCTCAAGGCCTTCCACTTGATCACCAACATCAACCGCTTCAAGCTCTACGACGATTCCGACGCCTACAGCGACAAGCCGGAGATCCTCCGCAAGGACTTCATGGTGGAACGCGGAAACGCCATGGGTCTGGATTTATTGGTGAAGTACGAAGACGCCCATTGGTATTTCTGGGGTACCTACTCCCTGGGCCGCGTTCGACGGTTCGACGGTACTCAGTGGTACGCGCCGCATTTTGACCGTCGGCACAACGCCAACGCCGTGGTGGCCTACAAGTGGGGCGAAGGCAAGGAAATGCCCTGGGAATTCAACCTGCGCTGGAACCTGGGTACCGGATTTCCGTTTACCCCCATCCGCGGGTACTTCCAGAACCAACCGTTCGTCACCCCCGTTGGCGCTCCAGATTTAAGCTACGACTACGCCCGAGAAAACGGCCAGTTGGGCATTCTGTACGGCGATTTGAACAGCGCCAGACTCCCCGTTTACCACCGTTTGGACGCTACGTTGAAGCGGGTTTGGAAATCCGGAAAGCACAATCGTTTTGAGGCAGCTTTAGCGGCCACGAATGTGTACAACCGAGGCAATATTTTTTACTACGACGCCGTCAAGCGCAAGCGCGTCAATCAGTTGCCAATTATGCCCACGCTCATGCTGAGTTACGCATTTTAAAGTCGTATTTTTGCAGCCGATGGCCGATTCTACCAAGTACATTTTCGTCACCGGCGGCGTGACCTCTTCCCTCGGCAAGGGAATCGTTTCTTCCTCTTTGGCAGCTCTTTTGCAGTCCCGTGGATTTTCCGTAACCATTCAAAAGCTGGACCCGTACATCAACATTGATCCGGGTACCCTGAATCCCTACGAGCACGGAGAGTGTTTTGTGACGGACGACGGCGCTGAGACCGATTTGGATTTGGGGCACTACGAGCGCTTTTTGGACCGCCCCACCTCCCAGGCCAACAACGTAACCACCGGCCGCATCTACCAGAGCGTCATTGAAAAAGAACGTCGCGGCGATTACTTGGGCAAAACGGTTCAGGTCATTCCCCACATCACAGACGAAATCAAGCGACGCATTCGCTTGCTGGGAGATACCGGAAAGTTCGACGTGGTCATCACGGAGATCGGCGGTACCGTTGGGGACATCGAAGCCCTTCCGTACATCGAGACCGTGCGCCAATTGCGTTGGGAACTGGGCCGCAACTGCCTGTCCATCCACCTCACCTTGGTTCCTTATTTGAAGGCAACCGGTGAGTTGAAAACCAAGCCCACCCAGCACAGTGTAAAAATGCTGCAGGAGTCTGGCGTTCAGCCGGACATTTTGGTGTGCCGCGCAGAGCACTCCCTAACCGACGACATGAAGGCCAAGCTGGCTTTGTTCACCAACGTCACCCGCGATGCGGTCATTGAATCTTTGGACGCCCGAACCATTTACGAGGTGCCGCTCCTGCTGCAGAAGCAGAACATGGACGGCGTCGTGATGCAGAAATTGGGCCTCACCAGTGAAAAGTCCGCAGACATGAGCGCTTGGAGTTCCTTTGTGGAGCGCCTGATGCATCCGTCGCAAACGGTCCGCATTGGCTTGATTGGCAAGTATGTGGAGCTAAAAGATGCGTACAAATCCATTGCCGAGGCCCTCATTCACGCTGGGGTAGCCAACAACACCCAGGTCCAAGTGGAGTGGATCCACTCCGAGCATTTGGACCCCTCCACGATTTCGGAACAACTGAGCGGCCTGAACGGTATTTTGGTGGCTCCAGGTTTTGGCGAACGGGGATTTGAAGGCAAAATTGAAGCGGTTCGCCTCGCGAGAACCCAGAACATACCGTTCTTGGGCATTTGCTTTGGCATGCAGGCCAGCGTTATTGAGTACGCCCGCAACGTATTGGGCAAGAAAGAGGCCAACAGCCGCGAGGTAAACCCCCACACGCCGGACCCGGTCATTGACCTGATGGAAGAGCAAAAATCCGTGACCCACAAAGGCGGCACCATGCGCTTGGGGGCCTGCGATTGCGCACTGCAGCCGGGTACCTTGGCTTCCAAAGTATACGGAGGTGCGTCCGTTATTTCCGAGCGCCACCGCCACCGTTTTGAGTTCAACAACGCCTACTTGGACGATTTGCGCAACGCAGGCATGGTTCCCAGCGGCATCAATCCGGAAACGGGGTTGGTGGAAGTGGTCGAAATTCCTGCGCACCCTTGGTTTGTTGGGGTTCAATACCACCCGGAGTACAAGAGCACCGTTGCTCATCCGCACCCGCTTTTTGTTTCCTTTGTTCAAGCGGGCTTGCGCCACGCACAATCGCACTGATTCATGCTTCTAGAAAATCGCGGCGGCACCGACCGCAATCAACTTATTGGATTCCTGATCATTGGGGCCATCCTCGTGGGCGCTAGTTTTTGGACCCAATCGATGAACCCGGCTCCCGAGGAGACCGCTGTTGTTGACGCAGCCGCGCCCGCGGATCAACCAACTACCCCCACCGCCGCAGCAGTTGTGGCTTCGGACACCGCATTTGCGCCCGCCGAGGTTTCCTTGCAAAACGAACACGTCACCCTGACGTGGACCACGGCAGGCGCTCAGTTGAAGCGCGCGGAACTTCGCACCTACAAAAATTGGCAGAAGAACCCCTTGCTGTTGTTGGACGACAACCACGCCTTGTATTTGGCCGACGGCAAGCAAGTGGAAACCCGCACGTGGCCTTTTGCCGTAGAAAGCCAAACCGACAGCTCCGTGGTTTTGTCCGGATCCAAGGACGGTAAAACGCTGCGCCTGACCTACATCCTCCCCAAGACCGGTTACGCGCTGAAATGGCGTGCAGAAGGCACGGGCTGGGCCAACGGCACCACCCAATGGCGCTGGGAACAGCAGTCTTTGCGCCACGAAAAAAGTTTGAGCACCGAAGCCATGGCCACCACCGTCTACGGATGGGATGCTGCGGAAGCAGACGACGTCAGCTTGTCCGACGGTAGTGACGACGACGATTCCTTCACATCGTTGGCTTGGTTGGGCTACAAACAACAATTCTTCAGCAACCTATTGACCCGAGACGGCAACTGGTCTGCGGTGGAGGTGGCGTCTACCACCCCCTTGGAAACGGACACCGTCCACACCCGGAACTTTGTGTCCATCTTGACGGAAACTGTTCAGGAGGGTCGGGTCAATTCCGCTGGTGCCTGGTACCTGGGACCCAATAAGTACCACGATTTGGTGGCCTTTGACCGCCATTTTGACGTCATCATTCCTTTTGGCTGGGGCATTTTTGGCTGGATTTCGCGTTACGTAGTGGTACCCATTTTCGATTGGTTGGACAGCTACGGCCTGAACTACGGCCTGATCATCCTCTTGATGTCTTTGATCATCAAGTTGGCCCTGTCTCCATTGACCTTCTCGTCGTACAAATCCATGGCCAAGATGCGCGTCTTGAAGCCGGAAATCGACGAAATCAACGAAAAACACAAGGACGGCGACGCCATGCAAAAGCAGCAGGCTTTGATGGCGCTGTACAACAAGGCGGGCGTCAATCCGTTGGGCGGTTGCATCCCCCAACTGCTGCAGTTCCCCATACTGATCGCCATGTTCCGGTTCTTCCCGGCCTCCATTGAGTTGCGTCAGGAGTCGTTTTTGTGGGCAGATGATTTGTCCAGCTACGACTCCATCTTCACGCTTCCCTTTACGGTACCTTTTTACGGCGACCACGTGTCTCTGTTCACCATCTTGATGGCCATCTCCACCTTCTTGTACACCAAGATGAACAATTCCATGACGCCCAACACCGGGAACGACATGATGCGCCAACAGATGATGATCATTCAGTACGTCATGCCGTTCATGTTGTTGTTTTTCTTCAACAGCTATTCTGCCGGCTTGAGCTACTATTACTTTGTGGCCAACATGATCACGTTTGGTCAGCAGTACAGCATGCGTTTTTTCATCAACGAGTCTGCCATTCGCGCCAAGATTGAGAACAACAAGGCCAAGGGAGGTAAGAAAGGCGGGTTCCAAGCCAAGTTGCAAAACATGATGGAGGAGCAGCAGAACGGCGGCAACCGCCGCATTCGCCGCAACAACAAGTAAAAACGATGCGCGCCGAGCGCGCGATCGCTGTTCAAAAACGCCCGGCTTGCCGGGCGTTTTTGTTGCCCCCCGCCGCCGTGGGCGGCGCCCATTCGCAAACGCTTTTTTACGCTTACCTAGGTGCCACCAACCTCCGACAGCCGGTTTTATACGTTTGCAACCGACTGTCGGCGTGGCCCATCCTTTTCTTTGCTCCATGATTCAATGGCGTACAGCGGGAAAGATTGTGGTGCTGGCTGCGGCTAGCCTCTGCCTTCGCGGTGGGGAGGACGGGGTTTCTCGCCCGTCGATCGCATTAACGCCTGGTGCACCCCCTAAGAATACCGACACCCTTCATGCGCCCTGGAACTTGGGTTGGTACAACGTAGAGAATTTGTTCGACAATCAGGACGATTCCCTGGTCCGGGACGAAGAATTTGCCGCAGACGGCGCCAAGGAATACACCCCGCAACTGTACCGTTTGAAGGTTCAGCGCGTTGCCAAAGTGTTGGGTTGGCTGTTCCACCAAACGGGAGCGGTTGCGGTGGGCCTGTGCGAAGTGGAAAACTCCCGCGTGTTGGACGACTTGCTTCGGACTCCTCCGTTGGATCAATTCTCGCTATGGCGCGTGCATCGGGACAGTCCGGATCCGCGGGGCATAGACGTTGCCGTGCTGTACCGCGCGGATTGCGTTCACGTGGCGAATGCTGCCTGGATTTTGCCTCATCTGCCCGACGAGCGCGGCACGCGCGAAGCCGTGGTCGTTACGTTGGTGCGCGGCGCGCGCGGCCCTCAAGACACATTGCGCGTGGGGTGGACCCATCTGCCCTCGCAGCGCTCCGGCGATGCGCATGCGCGTTCTGTGGCGTGGCAGTCGTTGGAAGCACAAGCCTCAGGCTGTTCGGTTTGGTTGGGCGATGTCAACGAGGCACCGGGGTGGCAATTGGATGCCGCCGTCGCGGCTCGATCCCTGGTGTCTTTTGAGCGCATCGGTGTGGGAACCTACTACTACCGGGATGCCTGGAGTTGGTTGGATCGGGGCTGGTCTGTGCCTCCTTGGCGCGGCACCGTGCGGGTACTTTCACAGCCTTGGATGGGCAGCGGCGCCCGCGATTTGAAAACCGGCTTGGCGCCGCCGTGGCGAACGTGGCGAGGAGAGCAGTGGAGTGGAGGGCCGTCGGACCATTACCCCATCCACGTTCAATTGACGCGCATCTGAGGATTTTATGTACATTTGGTACGCTAACACGTGTAAAGCGATTGACTGTATCCATGAAAAAAATCTTAGCCCTCCTTGCGTTGTCCGCGGTTGCCGTTTCGTGCGGTACCGATAAGCCGGACCCCACGCCTGCTGCATACGCCACGGACTCATTGACCGTTTCTCCGGCTCAAAACGTCTTGGTTTTTGAAACAACTGGCGCTTGGTGCCAGTACTGCCCCAACGGTGCGGCAGCTTTGCGTAGGGCGATCCTGCGCAATCCAAAAGGTCGAGTTTTGGGCATGGCAGCGCACACCGGAGACGTTTTGGAAACTCCTGTTGCTACCTTGTTGAACACCATGTGGGAAGCGTCGGGCGTGCCTAATTTCTACATCAATGGCAACGACGCGGGCCAGTCCATCGCCGGACCCATTGCGGCTTCGCTGACCTCTGAGCCCGAAATGGGCGTGGCAACGGCTGTAGTTGAAACGGATACTTCCTACGAAGTATTTGCCAAGGTTCAGGTATTCAAAGAAACCCGCGGCACAACCTTCACCGTTCAGTCCTACCTGATGTACGAAGGAGTAGATGCCAAACAATACGGTTTGGTGGATTTGAACCAAACCTCCAGTGTTTCTATTGTCACCAAGGGATCCGGCGCTACGCCTTCCACCTGGACCACAGACACCGTAGGGATGAAGGCGGGAGACACCTACGTGCACGAGCATTTGCCGGTGATGGCGTCCGTTACCTCCAATCCTTTTGGAATCACTTTGGACACCGTGAACCCTCTAGGCAATAACTTCTTCGAAGGCGATGTATTCGGAACCAAGTACACGCCCATCAAACTGCGCATCAGCAAGAAGCCGTTGGCGGCCTTGAACGCGATTGTTCCCTTGGATCCCAAGAAGTTTTACGTGATGACCATCGTGTGGAAACAGCGTTTGGACGGATCGGGTGGCTACTTGTACATCAACGGTGTCGAAGATCATTTGGATTAAATCTCCAACAACACTGCATAAAAAACGCCGGCATCCGCCGGCGTTTTTTGTTGGGTAGCACTCCACTACAGGGGGCACCGGCTACACGGTCCAGCTCCCGTCAATAACGCCACAGCAATGAGGCGTCGCCGTAACTCAAGAAGCGGTAGTCGTTGCGCAAGGCGTGGGCGTACAGTTCCTTCCAGGCGTCGCCCACCACCGACGCAATGAGCATCAGCAAGGTGCTGCCCGGTTGGTGGAAATTGGTCAGCAGCGCCTCCCAGGTCCGAACACGGTACCCCGGCACCATCATCAAAGCGGTGGTAAAGGTCCATTCGCTTTGGTTCGGCGGCCACTGATCCAGTGCGTGGAGCCAAATCCGGCGCCTTTTTTCAAAATAGTCGCCCGGTTGGAGGTCCCACCACGCGGCCAGATCCTCCCAGGACCACTGCTCCAGGTGGTTCCCCAGCGGGGCATTGTTTTTCAGGCTGGCCGCGGCCAACCAATACGCAGATTCCAAGCTGCGGGAGGAGGTAGTGCCCACGGCCAGGGTGGGAGCTCCGTCGCTCAAGGCTTCCACCACGGCGCGCGGAAGGTGTACCTCTTCGGCGTGCATGGCGTGTTCCCGGGCGTCGGTGGCATCGATGGGTTTGAAGGTGCCCGCGCCCACGTGCAATTCAACTTTTAAGAAGGACCGTCCGGAAGATTCCAAAGCTTGGACGAGTTCGGGCGTGAAGTGCAAGCCGGCCGTTGGGGCCGCAACGGAACCCGCGTTCTGAGCGTAAACGGTTTGGTAGCTTTCGGCGTCGGAGGATTCGTCCGCACGGCGAAAGTAGGGGGGGAGGGGAACACGCCCAGCTCGGTCCAGCAGTTCGCCTAAGGTTAGGGGGGCATCCCAGCGCAATTCTACGGTGCTGACGGCGCCGTCTTGGGCCACGCGCAGCGCGCGAATGCCGTCCGGATGCACCAGTTCCACGCCCGTTTTCCATTTTTTGGAACCGCCCACCAAGACCCGAATGCGGGCAAAGCCCACTTGATTCATGGCACTAGCCACCTCGCCTTCGTCGGGTTCCAAGAAAAACAACTCAAAGGGTTTTTGGCCGGATTCGCGAGGAAAGAGCAAACGCGCCTTGACCACTCGAGAGGCGTTGACCACCACGTGGCGAATGCCCTCCACCAGTCCCGGTAGGTCAGCAACCCGCGCGTCCAAACGGGGTCCGCCGGGGCCGGCTACCAGCAAACGAGCGCTGTCGCGCGGTTCCACCGGGAATAAAGCAATGCGTTCTTCCGGCAGTTCGTAGTGCAGGGGTTCCATGGTGCGTTGGGGCAAAAGTGCTGCAAGGTAGCACGCGCGCGGCCTATCTTTGAAGCATGCCCCGCGTCTTACTCAGCGTCATCAACGACGTCCATACGGACAACCGGATCCACCGGACCGCTACTGTTTTTCAGGAGCGCGGCTACGACGTGAGCGTGGTGGGGCGCCAATGGCCCAATCCAGCTCCTGTGGAGCGTTCGTACGCGGTGCACCGCTTTGCGTGCCGTCGAAACAAAGGCGCGCTCTTCTACGTGGAATACCAGATCCGTTTGCTGCGCTACCTGCTGAAGGAGTCGTTTGACGTTTACGTGGCCAACGATTTAGACACCCTGTTGCCCATGAGCATTGTGGCGTTTCTGCGAAAGAAACCCCTTTTTTACGACAGCCACGAATACTTTTGCGGCGTTCCAGAATTGGCTCAACGGCCTGCCGTGCGCGCAGTTTGGTTGGCGGTGGAACGATTTTGCATGCCCTTCGTGACGGAGGCCGTGACCGTAAGTCCGCCCATTGCGCGCGCCTATTTTGAACAGTACGGCATTCCGTTCACGGTGGTGCGCAACGTTCCGCTCCATAGGCCCGACGTCGGCCCGGATCAACCCAATCTGGCCAAAGAAGGGAATTTTGGTAAGCCGGATGCGCCGGTGGTCTTGCTCCAAGGAGCGGGAATCAACGTGGATCGCGGCGCTGAGGAGGCGGTTTTGGCGATGCGGGAACTCCCGGATGCCCAGCTTTGGATTGTGGGGAGTGGAGACGTTTTGCCGCAATTGCACGCCTTGGTAGACACGCACGGCTTGGAAGACCGCGTCTTTTTTCACGGCCGCGTCCCGGCTTCGGAGCTTCGCGAATTCACCCGGCGTGCACGGGTGGGCCTGAGTTTGGACAAGCCCACCAACCCCAACTACCGGTGGAGTTTGCCCAACAAATTGTTCGACGCCTTCCACGCCGGTTTGCCTCAGGTGGTTTCGCCGGTGGAGGAAGTGGCGCGTACCGTCCAAGAATACGGTGCCGGCTGGGTTCTGAACTCCGTAACTCCCGAGGACCTGACACACATCCTTCGCAACGTTCTGTGGGACGACGAAGCCTGTGCCCAAGCGCGTGACGGAGCGCTGCGCGCGGCGGAGCGCTACCACTGGGGACGCGAGTCGCAAGGGTGGCACCGCTGCATCGATCGGATGGAGGGCCGAGCGCCCAACGTTCACCTGATCAGCATGGACGCTCCGGTTCCGCCCCTGTACGGGGGGATGGCGGAGGTATCAAGCCAAATCGACGCCCTGGAAACGGCATCCTTTGCGGTGGAGGTTCACGCTTTTATTTCCAAAAAACGCATTCCGGAAGTTGCTAAAATCTGGAACAACCTTCACGTGGAGGTTACCAACGACAACCCCGGTGGGCCGAGCGTTAGACTTTGGCTGTATCCGCGCAACGGTTGGGCCTCGTTTTTTCAACGCCTTCCGTATTTGGTAGCCTCGCGTGCGTCGGTGCCCTTGGTTCGACGTGTGGAATGCGCCCCGCTCCCCGCCGTGGTGCACGGGTACCACAGTTTGTGGTCCGCCGTGGTTTCTAGGCCGGTAGCCGCTCGTTCCTTTCTTCGCCTCCACAATCCAGAACGCCTGTACTACCGTGGTTTGGCGGCCTCCGAATTGGGCACGGATGTTCGTTCGTGGCTGAAAAGGCGCTACTATTTTTGGGAAGCCAATCGTTTGGCTCGCTTCGAACAAAAAGTCCTTCCTCGGTTGAATCTGGCCGGTATTTGGGCCTTGACTCCGGGCGATGCGTCGGCCACGGCACCCTTTTTTCGCACCGCAGTGGAGGTTGTTCCCCCGGCGGTCCCGGCATTGGCAGACGGTCACCGGTCATCCGAAGATCTTTTCCCCCTGCCGGACCTCCCGTTTCTGCTGGTGCACGGCAAGTTAAGTGTTCCGGAGAACGACTGGGCTGCGCATCGTTGGCTGGACGTCTGGTCCTGGGACCAAGCGAACGGCAAACAATTGAACGGATCGGCCTTGGTGGTTGCCGGCCAGGGCGCCTCCGGCGCCCTGAGGCAGCGCGCAGCCACCCTCCCCGGAGTTTGGTTTGTGGACACCCCGTCTCCCGAAGGCATGGCCCACCTGCTGCGCGCCGCCGCGCTTCACGGCCAACTGGCCGTGCACCGAGCCGGCATCAAATACAAATTGTTGAACGCATTGCAAACGCAAGCCCCTATTTTAGGAAACGACGATTTGGTAGCTGGAACAGGGGCGGAAGGACTGGTGCGCCTGTTGCCAGAGCCGTACGATCCCAAATCCTGGATTGCCGCGTGGAACGAATGTTTGTCGCAACCCTTAAGCGCAGACGAACGCCACAATCGTGCCCAATTCGTGGCGCAGCACTCGTTGCCCACCTTGGCGCACGCCTTGAAAAGCAGGTTGCTTTTGGCGTACCGCGCCCAGGGTACCGTCGAAAAAAAGGATTAAAGCGTGCGCTGCACCGCGGCGTTTACCGTTCCCCCGGAGCATTTGTAAGTGGGGTGGGGGAATTTGAGCAACAAGGCATAATCGTGCGTGGCCATCAAAACGGCCGTCCCGGATTGGCCAATTTCTTTCAGTAGGAGCATGATTTCCTCGCTCGTTGCGGGGTCTAAATTGCCCGTGGGCTCGTCCGCCAGCAGCAACTCGGGTGCATTCAATAGGGCGCGCGCAATGGCCACCCGTTGTTGTTCGCCCCCGGAAAGTTGGTGCGGAAACTTGTGTCCTTTGGTGGAAACGCCCACCTGCTGCAAAACTTTTTCAATCTTAACCCGATTTTCATCCGCTTGGTTGTGGCCGGTGGCTTGCAGCACAAAATCCAAATTATCGTACACCGAACGTTCGTAGAGCAATTGAAAATCTTGGAACACAATGCCGATTTTTCGTCGCAAAAAGGGAATTTCGGCCTCTTTGACGGTGCTCAAGTTGTAGCCCACCACGGTGCCTTCGCCGCCTTGCAGGGGCAAGTCGGCGTACAAGGTGCGCAACAAACTGGATTTTCCGGAGCCCGTTTCGCCAATGAGGTAGGCAAAGTCACCCGCGCGCAGTTCCAGGTTAACATCGCTTAAAACCAGGTTTTTACCTTGGTAAATGGCGGCGTTTTTCAGCGATAAAGGGCGGTTGTCGGACACGGTGGTATGGTTTTGGAAGGAAGTACAACAAAAGAAAGGAATTTTTGGGTGCTTTGGTATCTTTGAACAGATGATGCGGAAACAACTTTTACGTGGAATGCTTGCCGCGGCCCTTGTGGGCGGCATGCTGGTTCCGGCCGTTGGACAACAGTCGACTTGGGAATGGTCCGCCCAACGCCAGTACGAAGATGCTCGTCGCCTCTACG
>CANHXZ010000048.1 GCA_947464785.1 Flavobacteriales bacterium
GTATCGAACACCAGTTTTCGGATGACGCGCTCCGCCACCGCCCGGGGAGACTCCCGGTCGTCGGAACTGCCGGTGTAAAAACGGAGGTACAGCGCCACCAGCTCCTCCGTGCGGTCCGGAAGGTGGGAAAAGACAATTCCCTCCGGATGGAGCAGAAAAAACTGATACAGGGCGCGCTCTTTGGGCGCCAAGGAAAGCTCGCGGCCGGACGGTTGGAGGACCAAGCGGTATCCAACGTCCAACCGCACGTGGTGTTCGGGCATAAGTGCAGGTTGGTGGTTCATCGAAATTAGTTCTCTTTTCCCGGATGCGCCGGGTCTGTGCCGCAATTTTTTAAGGCGTTACGCAGGGGGCTGTCTTCCGGCAGACGCAACCCTTCAAATCCCGGCAAGGTTTGCGCCTCGCGCAGGGCCTCTGCCAACAGCGGAGCGGTAAACAGCGCGGATCCCGCTTCTTCCCCCGCCTCCCAAACTTCAATCTGGGCGTGTACGTTCCGGCCGCGGTTGGACTTCAAAACGTCGGATGCCGCCGCAAGGGCCGTGCCCACGGCGTCGTACAGCACGCCATTTCCGTTTGGCCCGACGTCGGACACATCCGGAATCCCTAAAGACGGAACCTGAAACGGCATTTGGTGCGCAAACACCCACTCCGCCGCGCTTCCGTATACCAAAACACTGAGGTACAGGTAGTGGGGATGACCGTTCTGCTGCTTCAGGGCGTCCAGCCGTCCGTTGAGCTGCTCCAGCAGCGCGTGGGGCCCACTCAATTGCTCCACGGACGGCACCACCAGGTACACAAAACGAAAGGAGTAGGGCCATGCCGGTTGGGAATTGGCGGGCAACTGGGGAGGGGAAAAATTTCTTTGCATGGGGATTCGATGGCAAAGTTGGGCCGTCGATTTTGCTGCCTCCGCATATCGACAACCTTGTTTTTCTTTGCAACCAAACTGTTTCAAGCAGTTGATTTTGTGTGCGTTGGCGCGGGCGCATGCGCCCTCAAGAGCGAACGCGCGCGAGGCCGCGCGCGAGGCCGCGCGCGAGGCGGGCGGAGCGCGCGCGCCTTTGTTTTGGGGCGTTTTAGCCTTAATTTGCGGCACCTGCAGCGCCTCCGAGCACGGTTTGGGGACCGTCGGGAAGAGGGATGAAGTGGGGCAAAAACCGGCCGAAAGGTTGTCCATTTGGTAGGATAAATCAGCCGATGTGCTTGCTTTATCCGCCGCAATGGACAACATAGCCGACGTTATAGCCAATTAATCGACCAGTTGGATTGCCCATGCGCGCACCACGGCCTGGAACGGGAAAAGTCAGGGCCAACCGATGGGCCCACCGAAAGCAAAAAAATGTAAATTGCTCCCATTCAAACGAATACCACTATGGCACCCTTCCTCCTCGTCTTCGTATTGCCCGTTTTTCTGGCCGCCGGATTGATCTGGGGCGGTGTTTGGGCGTGGTCGCCATTGCTGTATGCCTTTGGCGCCATCCCGCTGATGGAGTTGTTTTGGAAACCGGACCCACGCAACCTGGGCTCAGAAGAGGAAGGGGAAGCGTTGCAGAACCCGTGGTTCAATGCGGCACTGCGCGCCGTCGTTCCCGTCCAAATTGCCTGCCTGGTGGCATTTCTTTATGTGTTTGGGTGGCATCGGCCCGACGCCCTTGCGGACCGCGTGGGCCTTATTTTGGGCATGGGCCTGTGCTGCGGCGTGTTGGGCATCAACGTAGCCCACGAACTGGGGCACCGCACCGAGACGTCGGACCAAATCAGTGCGTGGATCTTGCTGGCTACCTCCCTTTACCTGCACTTTTTTGTGGAGCACAACTACGGGCACCACCGCAACGTGGCTACGCCGGAAGACCCCTCCAGCGCCCGTCCGGGCGAATCCCTCTACCGATTCCTGCCGCGCACCCTGTTTCAAGGCGCCCTCAGCGCTTACCGCATTGGCCAGCAGCGCGCCAAAGGCCGATGGACCCACAACCTCACCCTGCGCTTTTGGGCCGCCCAAGCCCTGCTGGTGCTGCTGGTGGCCTTCGTGGCCGGACCCGACGCCCTCCTGGCCTTCCTGGGCGCCGCCGCCTTCGGCGCCGTCCTGCTGGAAACCGTCAACTACATCGAACACTACGGTCTGGAGCGTCAAAAAGTCAGCGACCACCGCTACGAAGACACCAGCGCCCACCATTCCTGGAATTCCAACCACTGGGTGGGCCGCGCCATGCTCTTCAACCTCTCCCGCCATTCGGACCACCACGCGCATCCGCACCGACCCTACCCCGTTCTGCGCCATTTGCCCGACGCCCCGCAAATGCCCACCGGCTACCCGGGTATGATGCTGCTTGCGTTGGTGCCGCCGGTGTTCAACCGGGTGTTGGCACGCGCCGTGCGCGGTTAATTCGTCGCGTTCACCAGATTCTTGGGGCCCTTCAGCGTGCTTGGGAGCTGGGAGCGCCGACAACCGTATTTATACGTTTACAACCGACTGTCGGCAAAAAAGGCCCGCACCTTTGCCCCATGTCCCGTTCCCAAGTCGACCCCCCGTCCATCCCGCAATTGGATCCATTTTTGTACGGCATTTTGCCGTACATTTATTCCATGGAAACGCCCGACTCCCTTTCCCCAGACGCCGCGCTGAACGGCGAATGGGGCTCCGACCTGCCCCAAACCGACGCCACTCCGCCCACCGCTCCGTCCCGTACCGGCAAAGCCTCAGGCGCCAAAAAAGACGAACGCTTTGAACTGCGCCTCAGTCCTGCGGACAAGCAACTGCTGGCCCGCGCGCAAGAAATTGCCGGCGACAAAACCCTCTCCGGTTTCGCCAGCCGCATCCTGCGCGAGCAAGCCCGCAAGGTGGTCGCCGAACACACCGTCATCCACCTGAGCGAGGCCGACTTCCTCCACTTCTGCGAAACCCTGGCCAATCCACCGGAGCCGAATGCGCATTTGCTGGCCATGGGGAAAGTGTACCAAGATTACTTCAAAGACCGTGGTCGTTGAGTTGCTCCACAGCGGACATAAAAAAGCTGCGTTTTCCTGCGAGCACGAGAGCTTGAGCCGCTACCTGCACCAGCAGGCCCGACAAGACGTCGCACGCAACGTGGCTCAGTGTTTTGTCTTGGCTGCAGAAGAAAACAAAGTGGCCGGTTACTACACGCTGTCCATGGCCAGTATTCCGGCCCACGATCTCCCGGACGAACAGCGCAAAAAGCTGCCCAATTACCCCGCCTATCCGGTGGTGCTTTTGGGCCGGCTGGCGCGCGACCAAAACTTTGCCCGCATCGGAATTGGCAACTTACTATTGATCGACGCCCTCGCGCGCATTGCTCAGGTTGCGCAAACGCAAATCGCAGCATTCGCCGTGGTTGTAGACCCCATTGACGACCGTGCACAACAGTTTTACGCCAAGTACGGTTTTGCTCCGCTCAAGAATACCCACCGGATGTTCTTGCCCACAACAACGGTTCAAATGTTTGCGGCACAACTGAACCTCCAGCCGCCAGAAATCGTCCCACCAAAATCCATAATTTGAGTTATCTTTAAACAAAACCCAACACCATGCCTTTACTCTCCATTTCCCTCGTCGTCCTCCTCATTCTGGTGGTCCTCATGGGCGCCAAGGTGGTGCCGCAGCAAACTGCGTACATCGTGGAACGCCTGGGCAAGTACCACAGCACCATGAGTCCCGGTTTGAACATCATCATTCCTTTTGTGGACCGGATTGCCTACAAACACACCCTGAAAGAGGTGGCTGCGGACATTCCGGAACAAGTGTGCATCACCAAAGACAACGTCCAGGTGGCCGTCGACGGCGTTGTTTTCTACCAAGTAATGGAACCTAAGTTGGCTTCCTACGGAATCAGCAACTTCATGTTTGCCGTGGCGCAGTTGTCCCAAACCACCATGCGTTCGGAAATCGGTAAAATCGTGTTGGACAAGTGCTTTGAGGAGCGCGGAAACATCAACGTTGCCGTGGTTGCTGCCATCGACGAAGCCGCTGCCGGCTGGGGCGTGAAGGTCCTCCGCTACGAAATCAAGAACATCACGCCGCCGCAAACCGTTTTGATGGCGATGGAAAAGCAGATGCAGGCGGAGCGGGAGAAGCGCGCCACCATTTTGTACTCCGAAGGCGAAAAGCAGAGTGCGGTGAACGTGGCAGAAGGCCAAAAGGAAAAGGTGGTATTGGAATCGGAGGCCTTGCGCCAGCAAGCCATCAACCAAGCGGAAGGTCAAGCCGCGGCCATCATTTCCGTAGCCGACGCCACCGCCGAGGGCATCAAGAAGATTGCCGACGCCATTCAGTCTCCCGGCGGTATGGAAGCCGTTCAGCTGCGCGTAGCAGAGAACTTGGTGGAACAGTACGGCAAACTGGCCAAGACCACCAACACCATGATTCTGCCCGCGAATTTCGCCGACATGGGCTCCATGATCTCCGCAGCCATGTCCGTGATCAAGTCCAACGGAAACGTCGGGTCCAATCCTGCCACCCCGGGTAAAACGGCCAAGTAAATGGAACCCTACATCCTTTGGCTGGCCGCCGGCCTTTTGCTGATGGCCCTGGAAATGGCCTCCGGCGCCTTTGTGCTCCTGCCCATTGGGCTGGGTGCGGCGAGCACGGGCATTCTGCTTTGGGCCCGAGTCCCGCTCTCCCTGAGCGCACAGCTTGCGGTCTTTGGTGCCTTGTCCGTGATCGCCCTGTGGCTGTTGCGTCCCCTTCTCAAGCGCTGGCTGCAGCACGCTCCCGATTCCTACAACGAACACGCCGGCCAGACGGTGGTAGTGGAATCCACCATCACCCACGCGGCGAGCGGCAGCACCGGAACGGTGAAGTACCGCGGATCGTCGTGGCAGGCCCGTGCGGCAGAGCCCGAGCAATCGTTCGCGCCCGGGGGCACTCCGCGCATCGACTCCGTGGACGGAATTGTCCTGGTGCTGCGCAACTGACCATTAGGCCCGCTTGATTACCCCAGCCCGGCCTTCGGCCGGGCTTTTTTGTACCCCGCCGCCGCGGGGCACCGCCTTAAATATCCTTGTAAAACACTGTATTTTAATTAATTGGGAAATTACTCAATGGACTGAGTAATTTTACTCAATGGATTGAGTAATTCCCTGGCAAGACTTCCTCCGCCTGGAACCGGCGGACTGGGCGGTGTGAGGCGCGAGGCCAACCTTCCCTACTGGCGAGCCCAGCGCGGTGGGGAGAGAAGGTCCAAAAGGCCGCAGAACGGTTATAGCTCAAAGGCGAAGCCGCGTTCCATCAGGAGCGAGTAGCGCTGCGGATCAAAGCGGTAGAGTCGAGCCGGACGGTGGCGCACGGCGTGCTGGGTTTTCTCCAGCGGTTGGAGCAGGTTCATGGCCAAAATCTTCTTGCGGAAGTTGGCTTTGTCGAACTGGGTGCCCAAAATGGCCTCGTAGAGGAGCTGGAGCTGGGCTAAGGTGAATTCCTCCGTGAGGAGCTCAAATCCAATGGGTTGGTGCCGTATGCGGTGCTGCAAATGGCTCAGGGCCACCTCCACAATGCGGGCGTGGTCAAAGGCCATGGTGGAAATCTTTTCGATGGGAACCCACTGCGCCTGGCTGGCCCAACCGCCCGGTTTGGGGGCGTACTGGCGGATGTCGATCAGGGAATAATAGGCGACGGTGACCACCCGGCCCATGGGGTGGCGGTCCACCCGCCCAAAGGTGTGGAGCTGCTCCAGGTAGATGTCCGGAAGGCCCGTGAGGTCGTGCAGAACGCGCAAAGAGGCGGCGTCGGTGTCTTCGTTGGGGTGCACCAAATCTCCCGGCAAGGCTTGGAAACCCTGGTAGGGATTGGCGCCACGCTCAATCACCAAAATCTGCAGGTCCAGTCCGTCGAATCCAAAAACGACGCAGTCCACGGAGATGCCAAAGTGAAAAAAGGAGTCCAAACGCTCGCGCTCGGCGGCCAGCGTCAGGGCTTGTTGGGGGTCGTGGAAGGCGCTCATGGCAAATTAGGGCAGCTTAAAGGTAACCGATTCTCCCGACGCCGCGGCATGCGGAATCACCCAGGCCCGATGCATCCCGGTCAGAGGAAGCTCCTGGCCTTCTGCACTGTAGCGTGCCAAGTCTCGTGCGGAAACCCGGATTTCGGCCGTTTGCACCGCTCCCGGCTCCAACGCCACCTGCGCAAAACCCACCAGTCGTCGGCCCGGGCTCACCCCTTGGCCGTTGGGCGCCAAGGCCGCATACACCTGCGCCGTCTCGACGGTTCGAACGCTCCCGGAATTCTTCAAATCCACCCGAAAAACGACTTCTTGCTCCTTCGAGGTGGCGTCGGACACGACCTCCGCAAAGGGAACGCCGTATTCAACCGTGCTGTAGCTCATTCCGTAGCCAAACGGATAGGCCGGTGCATTGGGAAGATCCGTCCAGTGCGACCAAAAAACCTCCGCCTGGGGACCGGGACGGCCCGTGGTGTACTGCCCCGCGTAGGTGGGAATCTGGCCCACCGACCGCGGAAAGGTCATGGGCAACCGCCCCTGCGGCTGAGCTTGGCCGCTCAACACCTGCGCTACGGCATTTCCGGACTGCGACCCCGGCTGCCAAACCCACAGGAGCGCGCCCAACTGCGCCCGCAAATCGTCCGGCAGCAGCAAGGGGCGTCCGGCAAAAACCACCGCCACCGTCCGCGGTTGCACGCGCAGAACGGCGCGCAAAAATTCTTCCTGCAATCCGGGCAAATTGGGCAACGCCCGACTGCGCCCTTCGCCGGAGAGCAAGCCGTGCTCGCCTACGGCGACCACGGCTACCTCGGCTTGGGCGGCCGCCCGCAGGGCGGCGGCCCAACCGGAGGTGTCGGTGGAATTGATCGCCAATTCGGCGTGAAACGCCTCCGTTCCCGTCCAGCCGACCGGTCCCCGACGGGTCACCAAGCGGTCTTGCCAGAGGGGGCGCAGGCCTTCTTCCAGAGAAACAGCCGAATTCGGGGTTGCCTGCGCGCGCCAATTGCCCAACGGACCGTTTTTCTCTTGCGCCATGGGGCCCACCAACGCCACCCGCGTTTGGGTGGAAAGGGGCAACAAAGAGCGGTTTTCCAGCAAAACAAAGGACTTGATGGCCGCTTCCAGGGCCAGCGCCGTGGCGTTTTCAGGTGCTGGCGAGGCGCCGGCAGGCGCCGAGCGCTTGGTGCTCGTGCTGCGGCCCTTGGCACCCTTGCTGCCGCCCTGGGCAACGTTACCACTCTTGCCGCGGAACTGCTGCAGGTAGTGGGCGTCCATCAGGCCCAACGAAAATTTCACGCGCAAAATGCGTCGAACCGCGTCGTTCACCACGGATTCAGAGACCTTGCCGGAGCGCACCAGCTCCACCAGAAACTGGGTGTAGCCCGACGACTCCATGTCCATGGAGCATCCCGCGTTCGCGGCCAACTCGGAGGCGTGCCGAAGGTCCACCGCGTGGCCGTGGGCCACCATTTCCACGATGGATCCCCAGTCCGACACCACAAAACCCGGAAACTTCCAGGCGTCGTTCAAAATACGCGGCACCAGTTCCGGATGGGCGGTGGCGGGGGTTCCGTTGACGGTGGTGAAGGCGTTCATGAAGGTGGACACGCCGGCGTCCGCCGCCGCCCGGAAGGGCGGCAAAACGGTGTTCCACAAGGTGTAGTCCGAAAAATCCACCGTGTTGTAGTCCCGACCGCCTTCCACAAATCCATAACCCGCAAAGTGCTTGGCGCAGGCGGCCAGTGCCCCGGGGCTCTTCAGGCCGCGCGGCAAATCTGCCCCCTGGAAACCTTGAACGCGCGCTTCCGCCGCGCGCGCACCCAGCCAGGGATCCTCGCCGGCGCCCTCCATGACGCGGCCCCACCGAGGATCGCGAGACACGTCCACCATCGGCGCAAACGTCCAATTCAAGCCGTCGGCAGTGGCTTCCAGGGCCGCCGCGCGCGCCGTGCGGCGCATCAAATTCAAGTCCCAGCTGGCGGCCTCGCCCAAAGGAATGGGGAATTGCGTGCGGTAGCCGTGCACGACGTCGGAGCCAAAAAGCAAGGGGATGCCCAGGCGTGTTTCCGCAACGGCCACGGTTTGCAAGGCCCGCACTTGGCTGGGACCTTGGACGTTGAGGACGGAGCCCAGGCCGCCGGCGCGCAGGAGGCGCACCTTGGCGGCGGCGTCCGTTGCGGTGGGCTGCGGGCCGGTGGCGTCCCAAAAACCGTTGTACTGGTTCATTTGGCCCACTTTCTCTTCGAGGGTCATCATCGCCAAAACCGAATCAACGCGCGCGTCGACGGGTTTAATCTGGGAAAATGCGGGAAATGAAACAGTTAAGGTGCTGAAAAACAGCACTCCACCAAAAAATACGCGACAATCTTGAATTTTGGAGCGTGTCATGGAGTCGTCGGGCAAAAAAAATTAAAGCGGCTGGTAGGTGAAGGAGCGGATGACCACCTCGTAGGTTTGGCCGCCGGTGGGGCCTGCGTTTTGGTCCTGCATCAACCAGAGGTTCATGCGCGCGTTGGTGGTGGTGCCCGGCGCGGGAATGATGATGGGAGCGCTGGTGATGCCGCCTTCCTGCTTCACGCGGGCCGGATTGTTGAGATCAAATTTCCACGTAGCGATGACGTTGTTGGCCGACTTCGGCCCCAGGTAGCTGGTCCACGTAATTTCCTCCGGTGCCCAGCGGAATTCGTGGGTGGTGGGCTGGGTACGCGCTGCCTCCGGCAGCGCGTGGCCGCGCGTGCGTTCCGGATAAAAGCTTCCAAACCAGACGGGCTGCACGCTGGTGTGCAGGGTGTTGTTTTGGTTGGGGTTGCCCCATCGGCTGACCTCAATGTCCACCTCCGAGTTGGCCTGAGACTGCAACGTGTTGTTGTCCCACGTGAACAAACCCAGGACGGTGTTGGTGGGGATGTCCAATTGGTTCGGTTCGACTTCCCACGAATAGGTGCCGTAGCCCAAATTTTCGTTGGAAATGACCTCGCTGCAGTACCAGCGGCCGTCGAGCTGACGGATGTTCAGGTGCAAATAGCCCAAGGAATCCGTGTACGCGCTGTACAAATCCTTGCTGAAGTAGTTGGGGCCTGGGCCAAACAGCTCCTGCCCGCCCTTTACCGTCCACGTTCGGCCGGAAAAAACCAGCTGGTCCCCACTTCGGCCCATGGGTGGAGCCAGGGTTTCCAGGGCACAACTGGGCAGCAACAAGGCGGAGAGGGCGGCGCTTCCCGCGAGAAAGAATCGACGAAAGGTCATGGTTTTAGGGGGCTACAGGTGCGTCAAAGGGGTCGATGAGGCGTACGATGCGGATGCTGTGGATTTCAACGACGCCGTCGGCCTCAAACTGCAGCAAAAACTGCTTGATGTTCGACGGATCCGTCTTCATTTCGCGCCAGTTGAAGGCCGTCAACGGCAACCGAATGGCCCGGTAGTCTGAGCCGACGGGGCCGTTGAGGATGCGTTCTGCGCTCATGCCCATCCAGGCCTGGCGGCCGCTGTAATCCTCCAATCCAAAGGCCCACGGAAAGGACTTCACCGGCTGTCCTTCCGGCACGCGCACCACCAACTCTACCGCAGCCACGTCCAAAATGGGACCCAAATTCTTGCCGCTCCATTGGTCCCAGCCCACGCCCAGTCCCACCCAGGGGCATCCGCCACCGGGCTTATTCCAGTTGATGAGGTAGGTATTTTGCGCGGTCAATTTCGCTTTCAAACACGCGGCGGTTCCGGCCGTCCAAAAAGCATCTCCCGCAGGCCCTTGCAGCACCGTCAGCGACGCAAAGCCGTTGATGTGTTCGTACTGATTGTCCGGATTCACGGCGTCGTACAATCCACGCAAACCCTGCACTGGCGCGGGATCCAGTACTACGGTGCGCAACGCAGCCTCTTCGCCCCGGTTGCGCGTTCGGCCCGTATCGGCCAAAAATCCTGTCTTTATATCGACTATTTGGTCGGGTAAGTTGACCGTTGTGCGCGAGGAAGCAAACCCGTCAGACAACATCCCACACCCATCGGCTGATTTATCAAACCGAATGGACAACATTTCGGCAGGCTTTTGCCCCACCGCATCCCTGTTCCCGACGGTCCCCAAACCGTGCGCGGAGGCGCTGTAGGTGCCGCAAATTAAGGCCAAAAGGCCGCAAAACAAAGGCGCGCGCATCACAATTTAGCGGGGGCGTTCAACGTAAACAAAAGCGCGTCTGCGTCGCACTCGGCGTAGCCGCTTGAGGGATTCGCCAGAAACAACACCGATACTTGATGCAACTTGTGCGGCTCGTGAATGCCGTTTCCAACCGACGATGCCGGCGCTCCGTTGATCAAGGTGACCAAATCGCTGTACTTCAGGGACTCCAACTTCCAATTTGCGCCGGGCCGGATCTCGACCGCCCACAAATCCTCGTTGCTGGACTGGTAGACGCCGTCGCCGTTGTCGTCCTCCCGGAATTGCAGGAGTACAATGCCGTTGCTCAGGCCGGCTTTTTGCTTGAAAATGCCGTTGAAGTAGACCTGGGTGGCGTCCGTGGGGAGGCCAAAGCCGTCCGTTGTGTTGAAGTCGTCGGCAAAAAGATCCAGCATGCCAATCAGCCAATCCCAAGCGACTGCGCCGCCCATGCGGTAGTAGGAGCTGCCTTGGCCGCGGGGCGCTTCGTTCACCGTGGTGAATTTCATGTTGGCGCCGGTTTGGAGGAAGGGGGTCCAGTGCGTTTGGATGGCCGGCGCGTCAAACGCGTCCAATACAATGCCTTCCAGCGCGCGCGTTCCGGTCACTTGGACGGTGCTGCGCAGCGTGTCTGGCTGGCCGACGTACCACAGTTTGACGGCGCAATTTTCCGCGGCGAAGGTGGGAAACTGAGTGGTTTGCCCCTCCCACGTGGCGTTTGCGGCATTCAATTCCTTGGACTTGCCCTCCAGGCGCCAGCGGGAACCGCTGGTGGTGCCGCGGACTTCCAAGACCCAATCCGCCGTGATGGACGTTTTTGCGGTGAAGTGCACCGTTTGGCCGGCGCTAAAATCCACGGTGGTGGCGGACACTTGCAAGCCTTCGCGGATTTCGAAATTGCCGTAGAGGTCCCCCAAATTGGGGCCGTCGGGGGTGAGGTTGCGCTCGCAGGAAGCGAAAACTAGGCCTGCGGCCACCAGAAGGGCTCCGGCGAGCCCGCTGTTGATGCGACGGGCGGCGGTTTGTGTCTTTTTCATGATGAATGCGTTCAGAAGGCTGAATTTCAATTAAAACGACTGGATGTAGGCCACAAAGGCGGACGAAAGGCTTGGACCGGCCACCGTCTCGGAAGACGTGCGGTTGGCCATCCAGCCCGCCACCAGCTGGGTCTTGTCAAACGGTTGGTAGGTCAGGGAAGCGACGGGCAGCCACTCGCGGTAGTTTACCTCGCCCCCGGTGAAGTCCACTACTTGGTTTTGGGCGTCGCGGATGGATTGAAAGGCGTAGCCGGTGCTTTGCACGGTCCACAGCCCGGCGTCCAGGCGCAAATCGTTGCGCAAGCGGTAGCCCACGTTGGCCTTAAGCCAGGGCTGACTCAGCGCGTAGTTGGGGATGTTCTCGCCGGCGTCGGTACGCCAGGTGCGCTGCCAGCGGAGCAGGGCGCGCACGCTCCAGTTTTTGTTGGACCAACCGCCCAGGGCGTCCAGGCGCGCGAACTGCGTGAGCGCGGCGGTGCCTTGGCCGCGGATCTCGCTGGCCCAGTCCGCTTTCAACTGGAGGTTCCACGGTCCCAGGGGTTTGCCTGCCAGCGAGTGGGGGGTGGGATTCCATTCCGCGGA
>CANHXZ010000049.1 GCA_947464785.1 Flavobacteriales bacterium
CGCTTCGTAGAGGCAATAAAGGGGCCCAAAAGGCACGTGCGGTCCTTTGTGGGCCCCTTGGTGGGGTTAAACGATTGCGTGCAGTACGTGCAAAGGCAAAAATTAGGCCGTTAGGGATGCGGAAAGGAATTCGCGGTTCATGCGGGCAATGTTCTCCAAGGAGATTCCCTTGGGGCATTCAACTTCGCAGGCGCCGGTGTTGGTGCAGTTGCCGAATCCTTCCAGGTCCATTTGACGAACCATGTTTTGGACGCGTTCCGCGGCTTCAACCTTTCCTTGGGGGAGGAGGGCCAACTGGGAAACTTTGGCGGAAACGAAGAGCATGGCGCTGGCGTTTTTGCAGGTGGCCACGCAGGCTCCGCAACCGATGCAGGTGGCGGCGTCGAAGGCGGCGTCTGCGTCTGCTTTGGGAACGAGGATGGCGTTGGCGTCCAGGGTGTTGCCGGAGGTGTTCACGGAAACATACCCGCCTGCTTGGATGACGCGGTCGAACGCGGAACGGTCCACCATGAGGTCTTTGACGACCGGGAAGGCCTTGGCGCGCCACGGTTCAACGGTGATGGTGTCTCCGTCTTTGAAGGTGCGCATGTGCAATTGGCACGTGGTGATGCCGCGGTCTGGGCCGTGGGCCTCGCCGTTGATGAACATGGAGCACATGCCGCAGATGCCTTCGCGGCAGTCGTGGTCAAAAGCAATGGGTTCCTCGCCCTTCTTGATGAGGTCGATGTTGAGCTCGTCGATCATCTCCAAAAAGGACATGTCTGGGCTAACGTTGGAAACGGGGTAGGTTACCGTACGGCCGGCGTCTTGTGGGCCGTTTTGGCGCCAAATTTTGAGCGTCAGGTTCATTTGTAAGAACGGGTAATGAGTTTGACGTATTCGTAGTTCAATTCTTCTTGGTGGCGAACGGATTTTCCGGGGTCGCCGTCTTGGTGTTCCCAAACCGCCACGTGGGTGAAGTTGGCGTCGTCGCGCAGGGCTTCGCCGTCCGGGGATTGGTATTCGGTGCGGAAGTGTCCGCCGCAGGATTCTTCGCGGGTGAGGGCGTCGAGGCACATGAGTTCACCGAGCTCCAGGAAGTCTGCCACGCGGGCGGCTTTGTCCAGTTCGATGTTGAGGCCTTCGCGTTGGCCGGGGACGCGGACGTCTTTGTAGAATTCTTCTCGGAGGGCACGGATGTCAGCGATGGCTTTTTTGAGGCCGTCTGCGCTGCGGGCCATGCCGCACTCGTCCCACATGATTTTGCCCAGTTTGCGGTGGAACACGTCCACGGGGGTGGTTCCTTTGGCGTTCAGTAGGGCCATTTGGCGCTCTTCTGCCGCTTTTTCTGCCGCGTCAAACTCGGGGCTGTCCGTAGGGATGGTTCCGGTGCGAATGTCGTTGGAGAGGTAGTCACCCACGGTGTAGGGAGCAACGAAGTAGCCGTCCGCAAGGCCTTGCATGAGGGCGGAAGCTCCCAAGCGGTTGGCGCCGTGGTCCGAGAAGTTGGCTTCGCCCAAGGCGAAGAGGCCGGGGACGGTGGTCATGAGGTTGTAGTCCACCCAAAGACCGCCCATGGTGTAGTGCACCGCGGGATAGATCATCATGGGGGTGCGGTACGGGTTGTCGTCCGTGATCTTCTCGTACATCTGGAAGAGGTTGCCGTATTTGGCTTCCACCGCCTGGGTGCCCAAGTCGATGATTTGTTCTTTGGTGGGGTTGTGCAAGCCTTTCAGGTTGGCTTGTTCCTTGCCGTAGCGCTCGACGGCGCTGGCAAAGTCCAGGTAAACGGCCTCGCCGGTGGCGTTCACGCCGTGGCCTTCGTCGCAACGCTCCTTGGCGGCACGCGACGCAACGTCGCGCGGAACCAGGTTACCGAATGCGGGGTAGCGACGCTCCAAGTAGTAATCGCGCTTTTCCTCGGGTAGGTCGGTGGGCTTCAAGCGGCCTTCGCGGATGGCTTGGGCGTCTTCTTTGTGCAGGGGCACCCAGATGCGGCCGTCGTTCCGAAGGGATTCGGACATGAGGGTCAGCTTGGACTGGTGTTCGCCGCTGACCGGGATGCAGGTGGGGTGAATTTGGGTAAAACACGGGTTGCCGAAGAAGGCGCCTTTTTTGTGGGCGCGCCAGGCGGCCGTAACGTTGGAGCCCATGGCGTTGGTGCTCAAGAAGAACACGTTTCCGTAGCCCCCGGTGCACAGCAATACGGCGTGGGCGCTGTGGCGCTCCAATTTGCCGGTAACCATGTTTTTGGCGATGATGCCGCGGGCTTTTCCGTCCACGGTTACCACGTCCACCATTTCGTGGCGGTGGTACATTTTAACCCGACCCTTGGCAATTTGGCGCGAAAGGGCGCTGTAGGCACCCAAAAGGAGCTGTTGGCCGGTTTGACCCTTGGCGTAAAAGGTGCGGCTTACCTGTACGCCACCGAAGGAGCGGTTGTCCAGTTGGCCGCCGTAGTCGCGGGCAAAGGGAACGCCTTGGGCCACGCACTGGTCGATGATGCTGGTGGACACCTCCGCCAAGCGGTGTACGTTGGCTTCGCGGCTGCGGTAATCGCCTCCTTTGACGGTGTCGTAGAACAGGCGGAACACGGAGTCGCCGTCGTTTTGGTAGTTTTTGGCTGCGTTGATGCCACCCTGCGCCGCAATGGAGTGCGCGCGACGGGGGGAATCTTGGAAGCAAAAGGCTTTAACGTTGTAGCCCAATTCTGCGAGCGATGCGGCGGCGGAGCTGCCGGCCAAGCCCGTTCCTACCACAATGACGTCGATGCGTCGTTTGTTGGCGGGGCTGACCAAAGGCACGTGGCCTTTGTACTCGGTCCACTTGTCGGCAATGGGGCCTTCGGGAATGCGTGCGTCCAGTTTCATGGGGTTAGGCGGCCAAAGAGTTGAGGTAAATAACGATTGGAATCAAAGCGAAGACGCCCGGTATTACCAGCGCGAAGAAAGCGCCAATTCCTTTGATGATGGGGGTATAAGTGGGGTGGTTAACTCCAAGCGTTTGGAAGGCGCTGGAAAAGCCGTGCCACAAGTGAAAACCGAGCATGGCCATGGCCAACACGTAAAAAGCGGTGTACCACCACTGCGCAAAAGAGGTGACGGTCAGGGTGTACAAGTCTTTAACCTCTTCGCCTTCGATAAGGACTGTTGGGACGTTGCCAAAGTGCATCTCAAACCAGAAGCTCTTGAGGTGCACAATGAGGAATACCAAGGTAAAGGTGCCCAAAAGAGCCATGTTGCGGCTGGCCCAGCTGGCGTTGGCCGCGCCGTTGTAGTTGGCGTACTTCACCGGGCGGGCGGCGGAATTTTGACGCGTGAGCATCAGGCCGTCTACGGTGTGGAGGAGAATGCTGGCGTATAGCAAATAGCTCACGGCTTTGATCACCGGGAAGGTGGTCATGAAGCGAGCGTAAATGTTGAATGCTTCGTGGTCTCCCGTCATCAGGGGCAAATTGCCCAACAAATGGATGACCAAGAAGCTGCACAGGAAGAGTCCGGTGAGGGCCATCCAGTATTTTCGGGCCAGCGAACTGCCAAAAAGGCCTTTTCCAGTTGCCATGGAGTCTTATTTAAGGGTTCTTTAGTTTGCAAAAGTAAGGTGCAAACGAACCCGTTGTTCGTATTTTAGGGGCATGGATGCAATGTTTCGCGCGATTCGGTGGACTGCCGTTACTCTGGTTGTTAGTGTTCTGTCAATGAGCAATTTAAAGGCTCAGTCCCTCCACGGCTGCATCACGGGTTCGCCGGTGAAGAAGGCCGCTTTGGGGTACTATTTTGGCGACAAACGTTTGGTGGCGGATTCGGTTGCGTTGGACAAGGACGGGTGCTTTGTGTACCGCGGCAGCAAAATGCGTCCGGGTTTTTACACGTTTTTCCTGGATACCACCCACGCGTTTGACTTTTTCTACGGCGGCGAAACGGTTTCTTTTGCCGGGAGTTACACGGCTTTGCGGGCGGTGGATTTCCGGGATGCGGAGAACCAAAAGTTTCAGGAATTTCAAAACATTGGGTTGGTCATTCAACGAGACTTTGAAGGTGGAGCGTTGACGGCGGAGCAGGCCCAAGCGGCCTACAACGAGCGCACGCTGGCTTGGGAACAAGAGAATGCCAACACGCGTTTGGGCAAGTTGTTGAAGGCGCGCAACCCCATGGGATCGCGCACGGCGGTGGAGCCGGGTGGCGTGGAACGTTGGGCCCTGGCGTATTGGAGCGAGCTCCCGCTGATGGACCCCGCGTATTTTCGGTCTCCGTTTTACCATTCTGCCATTGAGTTGTTTTTTGACAAAGCCATTGTTCCGGAGCCGGATACGGTGGTGGCCGCCCTGTCTGTTTTCTTTGATTTGCCCAAGGATACGGCCGCTCAGAAGTACGCGGTGGCGCTGATGACCAACAAATACGAGACGTCGAACCTGATGGGGCACGACAAAGCGTTTGTTTGGATGGTGAACAAGTTCTACCGAACGGGGTATGCGGTTTGGGAAAAACCGGATGCGTTGGCGAAGATTTTGAAAAAGGCCGACGACATTGGCATGAACATGATTGGGTTGCGCGCGCCAGACTTTGGTTTTACCGCGTACGACGGCAGTGCGCACCGGTTGAAAGAGGCGCTGGGGTCTTACACGCTGTTGGTGTTTTACGACGCCACCTGCGGGCATTGCCAAGAGAACATGCCCAAGTTTTTGGAGGTGCACAAAAAGTTTGCCCCCAAAGGTTTGAAGTCTGTCGCCATGACGAATGAGGTGACGTTGACGGACTGGAAGCCGTTTGTGGAGAAAAAGGGCATGCTCGGTGTTGCCGGGTGGATCAACGGCTCCGATACCGCCCTGGACCGAGTGACGTTCCGGCATTTTTACCACATTCCCACCACGCCCATGGTTTTGGTGTTGGACAAGGACCACAAAATTATTGCCAAGGCGCTGGCCCCAGCGGATTTGGAGGACTTTTTAAGCAAGAAACTCCCATGAAATACCACCCCCTACCGTCGTCTCTTTTTGTGCGCAACCGCGAGCGTTTTGCCGCACACTTGGAGCCGCGCAGCCTGGCTGTTTTTTACTCCGCAGACCTGTATCCCACGAGTGCAGACGGTCATTTTCCGTTCAAGCAAGCCACGGATTTGTTCTGGATGTGCGGTGTGGATCAGGAAGAGAGCATTTTGGTGGTTTGCCCCGACGCCTTTAAGCCGGAGCACCGCGAGGTTTTGTTTCTAAAGGAAACCAACGAAACCATTGCCATCTGGGAGGGCGCCAAGTTGACGAAGGCCCAAGCTCAAGAGCGAACGGGCGTGAAGACGGTGCACTGGCTGCAGGATTTGGACCGCGTAATGAACGAGATGATGTCCTATGTGGATAACGTTTATCAGGTGACGAACGAGCACTGGCGTCGGTCCAAAGACGGCCCAGCGGTGCGCGGAGAGCGCGAAAACGCGGCCCTTCGGGCCGCCTACCCCAACCACACCTACAAACGCTCCGCGCCCCTTTTAAACGCCCTCCGGGCGGTCAAGCTCCCGGAAGAAGTAGACACCATGCAAGCCGCCGCCAACGTCACCGCCGCCGGCTACGACCGCGTCCTGCGGTTCTTGCGTCCGGGGGTTTGGGAATTTGAACTGGAAGCGGAGTTTTTGCACGAGTTTGTGCGCCGTCGGTCCGACGGATTTGCCTACACGCCCATCATTGGGAGCGGCGCAAACGCTTGCGTGCTGCACTACATCGAAAACAACGGCCCGTGCGAAGACGGCGACTTGGTCTTGTTTGACGTGGGCGCGGTCTACGCCAACTACGCCTGCGACGTGACGCGGTGTTTCCCGGTGAACGGCCAATTCACCCCCCGTCAGCGCCAGGTGTACGAAGCGGTTTTGCGCGTCCAAAAGGCCGCCATTGCCTTGCTGCGTCCGGGCACCTTCTTGCACGAGTACCACGCACGCGTGGGCGATATCATGACCGCCGAGTTGCTGGAATTGGGATTGATCACGGCCGAACAGGTGGCTGCTCAAGACCCCGCGTGGCCGGCCTACAAGAAGTACTTCATGCACGGAACCAGTCACTACCTGGGGTTGGACGTGCACGACTACGGCCCCTGGACGGCGCCGATGCAGGTGGGCATGGTGTTTACGGTGGAGCCGGGCATCTACATTCCGGAAGAAGGTCTGGGCATCCGCATTGAGGACAATATTTTGATCACCGACGACGGGCACGTGAATTTGACGCGTGCGATTCCCAAGGAAGTGGACGAGATTGAGGCGCAGATGGCGGAAGCGCGCGAGGCGCGATGACGGAGCGTCGGTCTGTCCTTTTTCGGGGGGCGACGGTGGTTTATTCCTACTACGGCCGGCGCGGCGCGCCGGCCGTAGTGCTGATTCCCGGTTTTTTGGAAACTCGGGCGGCGTTTGTTCCCCTGGCGGAGCAGTGGGCGTCCCGCTACCGCGTGGTGTTGGTGGATGTGCTGGGCCACGGAGAATCCGGATGCACCGGCTACGTGCACACCATTGAGGACCAGGCGGACGCGGTTTTGGCGGTTTTGCGGGCGGAACGCATTCGGTTTTTTAAGGTGGCGGGCCATTCGATGGGCGGGTACATTGCCTTGGCCTTGATGGAACGGGTACCGGATCGGCTCCGCGGGGTTATGTTGCTGAACACCCATCCGTTTGCGGATTCCGAGGAACGACGTGCCCTGCGTCGGCGGGCCATGGAAATTGCGAAGAAGGAAAAGTCCAGCTACTTGCATGCTGCCATTCCGGCCTTGGTGGCGCCCGAGAATGCAGACCGACTGCGGGAGGAACTGCGCGTTATGGCGGAGGCCGCGCGCACCATGCCCGTGCAGGGAATTCTAGCTGCCCAGGAAGGGATGATGCTGCGGCCAGATCGGTCCGGCTTGCTGCGTACGGTTCAATCGTTCCCCGTAGTGGTGGTGGCCGGGGTGGACGATCCGGTGATTCCTTTGGAGGTAACCAAAGCTTATTGGAATTTCCCGGCGATTACGGAACGACGAGCACTGACTGGAGGCCATTTGTCCTTTTTAGAAGCGGGGGGTTCGGAGTTGGGGTGGTAGCGTGTAGGTTCCATTGGTAAGTGTTTGGTGTTCCCGATGCAAGTCGCGGGTTTTTTGAAACAGACTGTAGTACCACTCAAAATTGTCGTTCACGATGCGGTAAACGTCAATTTGGTTCAACAGACGTTCGACTTCGGTCCATTTTTGCTCTTTGGCTTTGCGCCATGCCAAGTGGGTGAGGTAACCGTGGAGGTTGGAAGAGTCGAACAATTTAAAGGGGGCGGAAAGGGCGCGAACGGGGAGGTCCACCCAGAGTTCGTGCGAATCATAATCCAAAACGGAAGAAACCCGGAAGAAGAAATTGGCAAAGGCTAATTGTTGCCACAAGTTGTCTGTTTCGCGCCAGAATTTCAAGTAGGGCTCTTGGTTTCCGTCCATTTTCAAGGCCCACGCTGCATACCGGGCCCAAGGAATGGGATGAAAGGTGTAGTCGATTTCTGAGTGAGCCCATGTTTTCCAGAGGTGTAAGGCCTGCTCTTGGCCCTCGTGGAACCACGCTTTTTGAAGCAAAATAAGGCGTTGAAAAACACGGAAGGAATCGCTGTTTTGCGGATAGTCGCGGGACATCAGTTGGCCGTAGTAACGGTCGAGTGAATTTTCGTCCACGTAAAACTCGAGCAGGATCCGTCGCACGGGAGTGCTTTCATCAATCCAGCGTTCCGCCAGCGGCAACCAAAAGGCTGGATTGCCCCGCAAGGCCATGTACAGCGGTTCAAGCGCTACATAGATTTTTTCAATGGATGAAAGGTCGTTCAGGTCGAGCGGAAAATTCAGGAGGTTGTCCAGCAATTCCTGGTCTTGTTTTTGGACCGCGGCCTCAATGAAATTGCGGTATTTAAAGACAAATTCCCACTGCGACCAGGCGTCCACAGGCATGAAAAGAGCCAGTTTTTTGGGGTCAAAGAAATCGTACCGGTAGTAAATGTGGAGCATTTGGCTAAATGCTTCGTTGTCTCTTTTTTGGGTGTGGGCATGGAATTGGTCCCAGCTGGGGATGGAAGCAAACCTGCACAGGCTGTTTAATAAGTGCCGGGAGGGTTTGTGCGGGGTGGGTACCAAACCAAAAATGCGCCGCAAACTGTTGTAGCTGATGGGAATTCCGCTGTGGCTCATTTGTTCTGCGGCCCGCTGGCAATCGTAGGTGTCATTTAGCAAAAACCCCAACTGGGTTTCTACCAATTCTTGCAGCAGTTTCAGCTCTTCTGGTTTGATTTCTACCGGGGTGGGCATAACATTTGGAAAGTTAGTACAAATGAGTACATGATTTGTACTCACGTTGAATGCGACGCAACTTTGATGTAATTATTTAAACTCCCCGAAACATGCGTTTCAAATCCGTACTCGCTCTTTTTCTTCTTGCCTTTTCGGCGTCCTTGTTTGCCCAGCAACCGGTGAACCACGAGTGGGCCCCCAACGAAGTTTTGGTTCGTTTTGCGGACCACCTAAAGCCCAGTGTGCAAGCCAACGGAAAGATTGGCGTAGCCGCCGTGGACGCGGTGTTGGCGGATTTTTCCGTAGCCCAGTGGGAGCAGCTTTTTCGCGCGGCGCCGGAGCTTCCTTCCGACTCCGGATTCACCACGTATGCCGGTGAATTTGTGCGGTATCCCAAGCTCTCCAACATCTACCGGTACGTTTTGACGCCGGATTCCCTAGGCACAAAAATGTTTGACTTGATCGACGCCTTTCGCGCTTTGGGCCCGGAGTATGTGGTGTATGCGGAGCCTAATTTCTACCGATCGTCGATTGGAAGCACTTTGGAATTCAACGACACGCTGTACGACCAGCAGTGGAGTTTGGCCGCCATTCAAGCGGATACGGTCATCCGTTTGATGCAAGCGGATACCACAAAATCGGACACCACTCAGGTGATTGCCATCATCGACACGGGCGTGGACCGGTTCCACGAAGACTTGCAGAGCAAGATGTGGAAGAATATGGCCGAGGTCAATGGGGTGAACGGTGTGGACGACGACCAAAACGGGTATGTGGACGACAAGTTCGGTTGGGATTTCATCAACAACGACGGCGACCCGATGGACGACAATTCGCACGGCACGCACTGCGCGGGCATTGCCGCGGCGGAGACGGATAACGAATTGGGGATGGCCGGGGTGAGCCCGGGTGCGCGGATCATGGGCGTAAAGGTGCTCCAGTCTGGTGGCTACGGAACGGCATCGCAGGTGGCGCAGGGCATTTTGTATGCGGCCAACAACGGCGCCACGGTAATAAATATGTCTTTGGGAAGCCCGGCGGCTTCGATGGTGGAGCAAAACGCACTGGCGGTGGCCTATGCCTACAGTTTTTTGGTGGCGGCGGCCGGCAACAACGGGTTGTGCATTGGAATACCCGACCCCTCCTACAAGTGTCCGGACGGAAAGACGCCAAAGCCGTTTTATCCTGCGGCGTACAGTTATGTACTGGGGGTAGAGTCGTCGTCCCCTTCGGGTGGAAAGTCCAGCTTTTCCAACTACGACCAAGACGGACCGCTGTCTTCTGCCTACCCTGCTTTGTTGAACTACGAAGTTCGCGCGCCAGGAAGTCAGATTATATCCGCCATCCCCGCCGGAAATACGGGCAACAACGGACGTTATGCGGTGAAACAAGGCACTTCCATGGCGGCCCCTGCGGTGGCCGGTGCGGTGTCTTTGCTGCAAACGTTTAAACCGACGTTTACGCACGAGAAGACGTTTTTGCATCTGATTCATTCCCAGACCAACAACATCAAACTGCTGGACGCCATCACCATGGTGTTGGCTCCGCAAATGGATTATGTATCGTACCAAGTGGTGGATACGATTGACGGCGACGTGGATGCCGCTCCGGATGCGGGCGAAACCATCGAATTGGTGGTAGGATTGAAGAACATCGGCGGTTACAACGACTCCGTTTGGGCCTCCATTGAGCTGGACCCCTTGGAGGACACGACGCTGGTGGACTTCCTCCAACCCGTTCGCTTTTACGGTTCGGTGTCCGAGTACGCGGTGATTCAGAACAACGTGCCCAGCATGGGCATTCATCCGTTCGTGATCAAGCTGGACTCCAACATTGCGCACGGCCGCGGCATCAAATTCAAGGTGAATTATTGGACGAACGACGGCACCTTCAGCGGTTCGAAACCCTTTGAATTGCGCATCCAAAATGGAGTGGAATTTCAAGCGGGTTTTTATCCCGGCACGACGGTTTTACGTCCGAAAACCTACTACGTGGTTACCGGAAACACAATTTTTGACACGCTGATCATCAAGCCTGGTACTCAGGTATACGTTGAGTTCGACAAGAGCATTGGCGCGAAGAAAATTACCGCCATCGGCACTCCGGATTCAATGATTACCCTGGAAGGGGTGCAGGGGATGATGTGGCGCGGGTTGGAGGATTTAGACGGATGGCGCACAACGACGTCTACCAATGCGAATTTCCCATTGAACAGCATGTCTCGGTTGCGGTATGCGCATTTGAAAAATATAGATGTGAATCCGTATACCGGTATCAATTTGTTTGAAGTTAGCCATGTTCGTTTTGCGTATGGCTATGGACTTTATGGGGTTTTCACATTCCGAAATACAGCAGGAGTTGTTTCAAGTATTGAAATAGGAACATTCGCCAATGGAACAAAGAAAAAATGGCGAAGGACCATTGCCGCAGAAGGGAGTAGCACTTTTATTTTTAAGAACAATGTTATCGATAACTATCGAGGCTATGTTCCAGGTTTAACAACGTCGAACCAAATGTTATTAATACCGTCTTCTCGGAAGGCTATAGATTCAAATGGCGATTCTGTATTTTATGTTTCCGAGCTAACTGTAGATAGTTTAACCGACATTACTGGTTATAATTTGTACGCAAATCAATATTTTTCCAGTAATCTAAACCCAAATGACGCTGGAGGTTATTTTGGTTTGAACGCTCCTGGGGATTTTCATGGAATTACGATTCTAGGCCTTCGTTCAATAAACTTTCCAAATCAAAGGGCCCCCGTACTTTATATGCAGGGTCCAAAGTTACCTTCGTTGCTTACTGATGTAAAGGGAATTTATTTTGGGGGCACATCTGCTGCTTTTCTGAATTATCGGATCAATGATTACTTCGAAAATTCCAACCTTTCCATTTTCAACACCTCCCTCGTTCGCAAAACCGCCCCGCGCCACGCGCACGGTTTTGTAGTGGACGTGAAGATCAACGGGAAGTCCACGCACTGGATGGACAATCCGTACAACGGGCCGCAAGGCACCGGTATTTTGGGGAACGGTCGGCACAAAGTGAGTGTGCAGTTCAACCGCCCCATGGACACCAGCAAGACGCCGTTTGTCACCTTTGGGGTGCGCGAACCTTGGACCCAAAACACGGTGGCGGACAGCGCGTATTGGTCCGACGGCAACACCGTTTTCCACGCCTACGCAAACATCAACGTGTTGACGCAGAGCGACGGAGTGAACCGCATGTCCGTGCGCTTGGCCTACGACGACGAGCATTTTGAGGCGCCCACAGAAAACGAGCGCTTTGAGTTCCGACTGGCGTCGACCGGTTCGTTGAGCGCGGGTTTTGCGGCAGAAG
>CANHXZ010000050.1 GCA_947464785.1 Flavobacteriales bacterium
AAGCAAACCGGGCTTTCACCCCGCTCCGTTCGGCAACGGCATCCGTTTGCGTCAATTGATCTCCGGCCAAGGAATAGATGGGTAGGAGGGCTTCTTCGCTGCCGTCCATGGCCACCAACCGCAGCTGCAGGGCCATGTTCAAACGTTTGATGTTGCTGCCGTCCGCCGTAAAGACGGCGTCGCGCACTTCCAAGGTGTCGCAATGCAAGATGAAGTTGTCGTACACAATGGCTTCTTCGCCCGCTTTGAGTGTTACTTCCAACGGACGTTTCCACTGCGCGCTGTCCGGAACGTCGCGCAAGTCGGCAAAGGTCACGTGGGTGTAGACGTCGCGGTTCCAGAAATGACGGGTATCCGGTTCCGGAACATTGCCCATGCGCTCGTTCATTTGGATGAAGGGGGACAAGGTAAAGGCCGTGTCGCCGCGTTTTTCCATGAAGGTCAGGTCGTAGTAGTGGTTTTGACCTTCCCGACGTTCGCCCGTCCAGGTGACCCAGTAGGGAATCATACTCACCGTATCCTTGAGTTCCAGCACGGTGTTTTCGTTGGCCGGAAAATCCTTGTGGATGAAGGATTTGTTGACGCTCAAAAACTCTTTCTTCCCCTGAGAGATCAAGGAACCCAAAAGCACCAAGGCAAAGCCCACGTGGGCCGTGGTCATGCCCAAATGACGCGAATTCCCGCGCCATAGACGCAGCCAAAGGTCCACGTTCGCCAAGGCTGAAAAGAGCGAAACCACCAAGAGCACCACGTGCACCGGATGCGTCAGGGTCAAGCCCCAGGCGATCAGGCCGCCCACAACCAAAGACGCCGCTGCCGCCGGTAAAATGCGCTTCCAAAACAAGGGACTGTTGGAGCGCCAAACCAAAAAGGGCCCTACGGCCATCAATACCGACACCACAATGGCAAAAGGCATTTGCAACCGGTTGTAGTGTTCGTTGGCGTTGGTGGGAGGAGCTAGAGCATCGCTCAGCAGAGGAATCCAGCCGTCGGGACCAATCAATTTATTGAAGACCGGCAGGGAGGTGGAGAAGGCGATTTGGAGGGCAGACAACAGCAGGGTTATGGAGCCAATGAACATCCAAAACTCGCGCGAACCCAACAATTCGTCTGTAGCGTTTTTGGGAAAAGACTTCCAGCGAATCGCGAGCAACACCGCCGTTCCGACCACGAAAAACAACAAGTAGACCAACAACTGGCCGCTCAGACCCAAATCCACAAACGAGTGGACGGAAGAGTCGCCCAAGACCCCGGAGCGCGTGAGGAAGGTGGAATAGAGGATCAACCAAAAGGTGAACAACGCCATGAACAGGGTAATGCCCGTGGCGGAATGCTTGTGCTTTTCCACCATCATCAAGTGGCCGGCGGCTACCAGGGTCAACCAAGGTACTAGGGAGGCATTTTCCACGGGATCCCAAGCCCAGAACCCCCCAAAACTCAATGCTTCGTAGGCCCAAGCGCCGCCCATCAAAATGCCCACGCCCAAAACGGCTACGCCTGCAAACGTCCAGGAGAGGGCCGGTTTAACCCAGTCGGAATACCGTTTGGTCAACAAACCGGCAACCGCATAAGCGAAAGGAACTACAGTCAACGCAAAACCCAAAAACAGGGTGGGGGGGTGGATGGTCATCCACCAGTTTTGCAGCAAGGGATTGAGGCCGTTGCCTTCCTGAAACGCCGGAAAGGACGTCAGGTAATCCGCCATTTGCGTCCACGGCAAGCCCAAGTTTTCCGGCAAGTCACGGATCAATACAAAAGGACTGGAACCCAATTTGATGCCGAATGCGTACACGCCCAACAGCATGGAGGATAAAAACGCCTGAACCGCGGCAACGGTGAGCATGACTCCGGCTTCCCATTCGCGGGATTTGTGGATCAAGATCCAGCCCAAGACGGCCTGCCAAAAGGTCCACAGCAGAAAACTGCCTTCTTGTCCTTCCCAAAAACAGGAGAATATGTAGCGAAGGGGGAGGTCCGTGGAACTGTGCCGCCACACGTAATCAAATTCAAACCAGTGGTTCCAAATGGCCACAAACAGTACGGCTACGATGCCCACTACGGCCAAGGCGTGGAGTCGAAAACTCCAACGGGCCGTAGCCAGCCACTGGGACTGCGGCCGACGCAGGTGCAGGGCATACGCCACGGACGAAAAAGTGGCCCACACAAAGGAAAGGGCCACCAGTAGTCGGCCCAAGTCACCGGCCCAAGCGTGTTCGCCTACGTAGCTCATGATTGTTGCAATTTTTCTTTCTCCTTGTATTTAGACGGGCACTTCATCAGGATGTTCGTGGTCACAAACGCAGTGTCCGTAGCAAATCCGGTCAGGGTAATTTCCTCAGACCGCTCAAAATCAGTGGGTTTGGGCTTGTTGTAGTACACCGTCCGGGAATTTCCGTCTTTGTCCACAGCCGTGAAGCGGAGCAACATTTTGTCCTTGTTGAACACAATCGAATCGTTCAGATCCAAGGTTCCAATGACCACGCACTCTTCGCCCATTTGACCTTCCGCCGTGGGGAAGGTTTGGTAGGTGCTGGCGTCCTGGAAGGTAGCCAAAAAGACACCGGCCAAAACGGCCAAAACGATCAAACCCAGGAGGTGGTTTCTTTTCATTTTTTGGATTTTTCGAGCGCGCTCAACCGACGGTCCATCCACAGCAAATACCCGGCCAAGACAACGAATACGAGGGCGATTACACCTACGACCACCCAGAATTTACCGTCGGCACGTAAGGCGTCAGCCATTTCAACAGAGGTTTGCAAGAAAGTGTTCATGGTTGTTCTTATTCGTTGGGATTAGAGGAGGTCCAGCGGTTGGCGAAGGTTTTGAAGGCGGACGCGCAATCGGGCCATCCAAAAGCCTACCAAAATCCAACCCACCACGGCCGGGTAAAACACCAGGCGCATGGTGTTGTCCAAATCGTATGCGCCGAAGGCCGGATTTCCGCCGTTGCCCGGGTGCAAGGAGTCCGTAAGACGCGGCAAGACCCCAATGAATACCAACATGAGCACAAAGGCAAAGATGTTGTAGGTGGCGCTCAGGCGCAACCGTTTTTCGGGGTCGTCCACGCTGCCGCGCAAGACGAAATACGCCAAATAGATCAGGATGGTAATGGCCGTTCCGTTGAGTTTGGGATCCGGCGTCCAAAAAGCACCCCAGGTAAACTTGGCCCACAGCATTCCGGTCAACAGTCCCGCGGCCGCAAACACCAAGGCCACTTCCGAAAAAGCAGCTGCTGCGCGGTCTTTTTCCAGGGAATTAGACCGCAATGCCCCAATGCTGTACCCAAACGAGGCTCCCATCAACGAAATCATGGTGAACCACATGGGAACGTGGTAGTACAAATTTCGGATGGTTTCGTTGACAATGGGCAAGGCGGGGACTGCGGATACCAGACCGTAGATGAGGCTGTAGCCCACCAAGGCCAATCCCAAGTAGTTCCAAGCGTTTTTCATGGTTTCCAAAGGTAAGGGAAGAGCAGGGTTCCCAGAACCACCGGCACGCCGGCCAGCAGGGCTACGGAACCGAGCGGTGCCAAAAGATCCAACGTGGAGACCCCCGCGGTGGCCAAAAGTGCGGCGCGTTGGATGGTGGCCAAGGTGGGGAGGAGCAAGGGAATGCTGAGGACGGCCATCAAGCTGGCGCGGGCGTCCACTTGAGCGGCTAGGGCTGCCGTTGTGGTGAGCACACCGGACAAGCCAGCGCTGCCCAGCACCACCACCAACAAAAAGCCAAAGGGGTTGCCCACGGGCAATCCCAATAGAAAAGAGAACAAAGCCAAGCTGAATACGCCCAAAACCACCAATTGAACGGCCGTAACGATTCCTTTAGCCCACAACCACGTAACGGGCGTCATCCATTGCCCCACCAACCACCAACGCGCGGCGGGTACTCCAGCAAAACTTCGGGTTGCGGCGTGCAAGGCGCTGAACAGCAGAACGATCCAAAGCAAGGCATTCCATGCCTTGGACGGGGGCGTGCCCAAATACGTTTTGGAAGCCAAAAAGGCGGATCCGGCCACAAAAAGCAGGCCGGCCATGAGGGCAGACTTTTGGCGGAATTCCAAGGCCCACTCCAGTTGCAGGGCGCGAAACAGCGGACGCATCGTTTTCACCGTACAAAGGTACGGGCGGGGTGCCGAACATTTCCGATTTCCATCCGTTCTTTGAAGTATGAAAACAGCTCTACTTCTCGGTGCCTCTTTGTTGTTCGCGGCAAGTGCTTGCGCCCAACCGTCTTCTACTCCCGATGCCCTTCCGGCCGATGCTCCTGCTCCTACCGCGTCTTCAGCGGCTCCCGTGGATTTTTACTCGTTTAAGGTGGAAACCTTGGACGGCGGGACCTTTGATTTCTCCAAGCTGCGCGGCAAGCGGGTATTGGTTGTAAATACTGCATCCAAATGCGGTTTCACCCCGCAGTACAAGGAACTCCAAGAGCTTTGGGGCTTGGTGGACACCTCCAAGTTTGTCATTATTGGTTTTCCAGCCAATGATTTTGGTCAGCAGGAGCCGGGATCCAACGCAGAGGTGGCAGATTTCTGCGAGAAAAACTACGGGGTTTCCTTCCCGATGATGGCCAAGGTAGCCACCAAGGGACCCAGTCAGCATCCGGTGTACGCTTGGTTGACGCAAAAAGAACAAAACGGGGTGTCGAATGCCGAGGTTCGCTGGAATTTCCACAAGTTTTTGATCGACGAAAACGGCGTTTGGGTGGAAAGTCTGTTGTCCACCAGTTCACCGGTTGGCGGTAGAATTCGTTCCTTTGCGGCAGGCAAGTGAGCGAAAATACCATGGAGGAACAACTGGATCTTTTGGCCATTGCGGCCCACCCGGACGACGCAGAGCTGGGTTGCGGCGGCATTTTGGCCAAACACGCTGCCCTGGGCTACCGCGTGGGCATTCTGGATTTGACAGAAGGTCAGTTGGGTACGCGCGGTTCCGTTGCGGAACGTCGGCAGGAAGCCTCCCGCGCTTCTGAAATCTTGGGACTGACCGCACGGCACAACTTGGGTTTTGAAGACGGTCGTTTTTTGGTGGACGAAGCGCATCGAAATGCGGTGATGACCCAAATTCGTCGGTTTCGGCCCAAAGTGCTCCTGATCAACGCGCCGTCGGACCGACACCCGGACCACGGGCGCGGTTCGCAGCTGGCACTGGAAGCTTGGTTTTACGCGGGTTTGCGGAAGTTGGAAACCACTTGGAATGGAGAAGTACAGGAACCTTGGCGCCCGGATCAAGTGTACCACTACATTCAATTTCACGAATTAACCCCCTCCTTTTCGGTAGACATTACGGGGTACGAAGGGGTGAAAATGGAGGCCATTCGCGCCTTTTCTTCCCAATTTTACGACCCCACCCGTCAGGAGCCGGAGACGGTTTTGTCCTCCGCCGCTTTTTTGGATCAGGTGCGGGCGCGAACCGCTGTTTGGGGCCAACAAATTGGCGTGGAGCACGCGGAAGCCTTAGTGGCTCCGCGCACCTTGGGGGTTTCGCACCTCATGCAGTTGCTCTAAATTAACGCAGGGTCGGTTTCAATCGACGCACCCAATCGCTAAAGTCTGCTCCCCAGGATTTGGGCCGAAGGGGCTCAAAATAGGTGCGGCACTTTTCGCGATCTTCCGCAGAAGGGGGTGCTTGTTGCGCGCAGAGCGACAAAGCTTCCGCCAGGTTGGGAACGTCGTCCCAAGCACCCGTTCGAAAATGAATGCCCGGAAGGTGAGTCCCCCAACTGGACACGCCTCCGTTTTGGGTGCTCAATACGGCACAGCCGCGGTCCAAAGCCTCTGCGGCGGCCAATCCAAAGGTTTCCACCGGGCTATTCACCACCAAAGTGTCCCAACGCGAAAAGGCGCGTTCCACGTCCTCCCGCGGCACGCCGTCGCCAAACGTGAGGCCTTGAAGGTGCCCCCAGCGTTGCTCCCAGTGTGCCCGATCGGGCCCGTTTCCGCGCAGTTCCAGGGTGTCGTTCGGGTGGGTTTTCGCATGGAGTGCCCAGGCCTCCAAAAGAAATTCTTGACCTTTTATGGACCCGACGCTGTCTCCCAAATGCCCAAACCGATGCCCGCGAGCTGCCGCCGTTCTGGGGTAAACGGTAGTGGGGGCGGGCAAGGGATTGCCCAAGACGGTGATGGGTGCTTTTACCCCAGCTTTTCGGAGTGCTTCTCCCAAGAATTCAGAAGGTACGGCCACGCCGTGGGACGCGTTGAACAAGGCCCGGAGGAACCACTTGTAAGCTCTTGATTTGTTGGGAAACTCCCGCAGCCAGGCGGATCGGTGCTCCACAATGCCCACGGGAATACCGCGCATTTTCGCCCACAACCAAAGGGGCCAGGCGTCCGGATTGGGCAGGTGAAGCAGCACGGCATCCACCGGAAAACGCACGGCGTGCAGGGATTGGGACTTCCACCGCAGTCCGCACCATCCGCCGGGACTTTTGATGCACACGCCCTTCCAAGGGCCTGCGGGCAGTGGGGCGGTGCCGGGTGTTTGGTCTGCCTTGATGTGCCAAACGCGGTGCTCAACGTCCGGAACGGCTTCCAGGCCGTGGGCCACGAACAGCCCGTTTTGGGGGTCGTCGGCATGCGGAAAGGCGGTGGTCCAGTGAAGCCAGCAGGGGGTCATGCTGCGAAGATACGGAGATGGACTACGCGCAACCGAGGGCGCACCCACAAGGCTTGCGCTCACTTGCGGGTTGCGCTCAAACGGGAAGGAGCAACAGAACCGCGATCCAAATGCTGAGGTTCAAGGCAAACAGCACGGCTCCAAAGCCCAAGATGGACAATCCGCTCTTCCAAAGATCGGACAAGCGGATGGAGGTGCCCATGCCAAAAAGCGCCACCCAAAAGGCCCATTTTTCCAGCATTCCTCCGGTTTTAACCAAACTTTCTGGCCAGGAAATCCACAACTGAGCCACGGAAAGCACCACAAACGCCCCGATGAACCACAGGTTCTTTGCCGCGACGCGCACGGGCGCTGCGGATTCGTTCAGGCTCTTTTTTTGGACCAGTAGGTTGAGGTAAAGTAAGAGGGGAATTAAGAGGGCTACTCGGCTCATTTTGACCAAAGTGGCCCATTCTCCGGCTTCGTCTCCTAGGGCGAATCCGGCGGCCAGGGCCTGGCCCACGGCGTGCAAGGTGCCGCCGGCAAGGATGCCGCCTTGCGCCGGTGAAAAGTTCAGCAGATTGGCCAAAAGTGGGACGAGGACAATGCCCAAGGCTCCCAGAAAGTTGACGGTGGCCACCGCGGCCCCTACTTCACCTCCGGAGAGGTTTGATTTTTTTTGGAGCAAGGGCGCAGCCGTTGCGACGGCTGTTGCACCGCAAATCGTGGTTCCAAAAGAAACCAAGCAACCGGCTTCGGCCTTCAAGCCAAAATAAGGCGCCAGGCGTCGGCTCAAAAACCAAAAGGCTGCAAAGACGCCCACCACAACCGCCAGGTAGGGATGCAGCAGCTGGTCCGGGCCAACGCGCAGACCGAGCAAGGCGATGGTCCAGGCCAAACCGTGTTTTTCCAGCAGCTTAAAAAAGGACGCGTAGTTTTTTACGGCCCACGGAATCTGCCCCACAGCGATTCCGGCCAAGAGGAACCAGAGCATGGGGTCTTGCAGCAGTGCTTTCACGGGGCAAAAGTACTCCCTTCGGGACCGATAAAACGTGCGCTAACGCCCTTTGTATGATTCGGTTTTTTCGTATATTTGCACTCCGTAAAATGGTGGTTGTAGCTCAGTCGGTTAGAGCGCCGGATTGTGGTTCCGGAGGTCGCGGGTTCGAGCCCCGTCTTCCACCCTGTAAAGGGCTATCTCTCAACGAGGTAGCCCTTTTTTATTTTTGTTCAGAAACGCGAGAAGGTTTGGGTGCTACTGGCGCACCACCCGAAACAAGCGACGCTGACCGCTGGGCAAGGTCCATTCCAGCAGGTACATCCCAGACGCAAAGTGCTGAATATCCATGCGGGTTGCAGCGGTAGAAGGCAAAACGCTTCCTTGATCTACGGTTCTTCCCCAAGCATCCGTCCAGCGGTACGTTCCGGAAAGTGCGGCATTAAATACCAGGATTCCGGCCGTTGGATTGGGCGCCAACCACGCTTCTGAGAAGTTTGTTTCCTGGGTATCCAGTCCAACGACCACGGACAAAACGGCGGGGTTGGTCCAGGTTGTTTCGCACCCGGAAATGCGGCATCGGTATCCGTTCCGGTGGAGCGACGGTGTGGCGCCGGTGATCAACAGCTGATTGGTGCTCGCGCCGCTGTACGGTCCAAAATTAGCGACGTCGGTCCAGCCGGTCCCTTCGTTAACCTCCCATTGGTAGCTGGCGGTGGGATCGGTTGATTGACACGAAAAAGTGGCCCATCCCGGTTGGGTGTAGGCCGTTGTGGAGCTTGGTTGTTGCGATACGGTTCCCGTGCAGCCGGTGTACAGAGCTGCAACTTCACCGGGCGAGAGAGCGCGCGACCACAATCCGACCTCGTCCATTTTTCCCACAAAATACTCCGTTTCCCAAGGATTTGCTTTACCCAGATACAGATCTGCCGGAGAATAGTGAATGGCGTTTGGCGCGTTGTGGACGCCCACCAGCACACCGTCCACGTACAAGCGAGCGGAGGTGTCTTTGGTGTAGACCAAGTGGTGCCATTGTTGGTTGCTGATGGGGGCTGGAGCGTTGTGGATGATGAAGTTTCCGTCTTCCGAATACGTTCCGGCGTACCACACGTTGTTTTGCAGTTTGCCCACGAAATCGCGGTCCGTGGTGTTGTTCCAATCTTTGGAAAAGATGCGGGCGTTTTCCAGCGTGTCCGGCAGGTAAACCCACGCAGCCAAGGTGATTTGTTGGGTAGGGAAGTGCAGCGTAGGGTTGTTGGGAACCACCAAGTAACTGCCCGGTGAAAATTCCAGCGAACCGGCGGTGTTTCCGTGTCGGTCCGACGCCGGTAAAGCGCCCACCACCAGGGCATTATTTCCCCAACCTCCGGCGTTTGCACCGGAGCCGTTCAGGGGCCAATAGGCCACCAATCCGGAGCTGGGGACGTAGGAGGGAAGTTGTGCGTGCAGCGTTGGGAACCCCAAGAAAAAACCAGCCATGAGGAAACACACCGTGAAAAGTACGCGGACGACGTTGGATACGGCTCTTGGGGCGTGATGCTGCATGGCGGAAACGATGAACTTGATCGTGAAAGGTGGTTGAACGGGTGCATTGCTGCACGTCCAATCAAAGGTAAGGTGCAGGATAGGAATGGAGTATTGATGGGAGGGTATCAGCCGTTCTAAATAATCGAACGGGCACGATTTCTCCAAAATGAACGGGGCGGCCTCGCTAGAGGCCGCCCCGTAGGAACCTTTGTACGCACCGCGTGCGCACCCAAGTGGGTTACCCCAACATTTTCAAAAATGCAATTTCCTTCTCGTTCAAGAGTCGGTAATGCCCACGCGCCAAATTTTTCTTGGTGATGGGACCAAATTGAACGCGGTCCAATCGCACCACTTCGTAGCCCAAATGTTCGAACATGCGGCGTACAATGCGGTTGCGGCCGCTGTGCAAGGAAATGCCAATTTCACGTGCGTCTTGGGCCTCGACTTGGCTGATTTCGTCCGCTTTGATGGGGCCGTCTTCCAGTTCAATTCCTTGGGCCAGTTCCGCAAAATGGGCTTTGCTCAACGGCTTGTCCAGGGAAACGGAATAGATTTTTTTAGCGCCGTGGCTGGGATGGGTCAATTTCTTGGCCATGTCGCCGTCGTTGGTAAACAACAAAACGCCGGTGGTGGCGCGGTCCAGTCTCCCAACCGGATAGATGCGTTCGCGGCAGGCACCGCGGATCAATTCCATCACGGTTTTACGTGCTTTTTCGTCGTCCATGGACGTGATGAAACCTTTCGGTTTGTTCAGGACGAGGTACATTTTCTTCTCGGATTTCAACAGCTCACCCGCATAGCGAACTTCGTCCGAGGGCATGACTTTGTGCCCCATTTCCAAGACAACTTGTCCGTTCACCATGACCATGCCGTCCGCGATGAGTTTGTCAGCATCCCGACGCGAGCAAACACCCGCGCGCGCTAGGAATCGATTCAAACGAATCGCGCCGTCGGTTAAGCCATGCGTTTCTGCTGTTTTAACGGTGGGGGCGTGCCAGCGCTTGGTGGGGTTTCCGGTTACCGGACGTCCGCCTTTGTAGGCGCTTTGCGGCTTGGTGTACGCGGAGTTTCGACGTTCCGTACCGTAATCGCCGCGGTCCTCGCGGTTGTAAGGGCGATCTTCGCGGTTGAAAGGTCGGTCTTCACGGTTGTAAGGACGCGCATCTTGGTTGAATGGGCGGTCTTCGCGCGGACGATCATTGCTTTGGTCGTCGTTGCGGGGCCCGCGATCGTTGGAGTAAGGGCGTGGTGCGCGTTCCTCGCGCGGGCGGTCTTCGCGGTTGAAAGGACGCGCGTCTTTATTGAATGGACGGTCCTCGCGCGGACGATCGTTGGAATAAGGGCGCGGAGCGCGGTCTTCGCGGTTGAAAGGACGCGCGTCTTTGTTGTACGGACGGTCTTCGCGCGGTCCGTCGTTGCGCGGTCCGCGATCGGGGCGATCGGCAGAAAACTCTGTGCGCGGTGCGTACGGTTTTGGTTTTGGTTTCCCTTTGAGGGGTCTCCCGGCCGGTGATAATTTGGCGGGTTTGGAGCCGGTGGGCTTGGAGCCGGTAGGCTTGGATCCGGTGGGCTTGGAGCCGCTTCCGGTCTTCTTGAATTTAGCGCCCTCGCGGCGCGGTTCGTTGGTTTTCATAACCGATGGAAAAGAGAAAGCACCGGGGTGCTTCCGGGTTTAAAGATCAGGCGCGTTGTGCGTCGGACTTTTTTTGGAAGAAAAGCCAGCGGTCAACCCATGGTTTGAGCAACCAAAGGACCACGATGGCTCCGTAGATGATGGTGAAAAAAATGTTTTTGATGAAGAAAAAATAGAAGTTACCTCCTTGTTCCAGCAAGACAATCAAGGCCGCAATCCGCGCCACATTGAATGCTTGGATGACGAAAAATCCGAAGACCATGTGCGCAAAGGCGCGCCACGTGGCACCGTCGACCCCAAAAATATAGGCGGCGTAAACGATGGCTAAATTCAGTCCGTTGCAGCCTTCAATGATGTTCACGCCGTTTCCAGGAACCCCTACTGCGCAACCGTCCATGAAGCAGGAAAACTCGCAATTGGCAACGCCAAACCACCGCGCAACGGTGTGCGTGCTGTAGGAAACGCCGTACGTAACCATATCCAGCGAACCGACTTTTGCGGTGTAGTGGAGGTAAATTTCGTAAGCTGCGCGCATCAGGATGAAGGACA
>CANHXZ010000051.1 GCA_947464785.1 Flavobacteriales bacterium
CCCGCTGGGAACGTGGACCGCCATCACCGGGGTTTCCGGCAGCGGAAAATCAACCCTCGTCAACGAAACCCTGTACCCCCTGCTGGCGGCGTACTGCTACAACGCACTGGACAAACCGCTGCCCTACCGCGCGCTCCGCGGATTGGAACACCTGGATAAAGTGATTGACGTGGACCAAAGCCCCATTGGCCGAACCCCGCGCTCCAACCCCGCCACCTACACCGGACTGTTCAACGAAATCCGCAACCTGTTTGCGCAACTTCCGGAAGCCAAAATCCGCGGGTACGCCCCCGGACGGTTCTCCTTCAACGTCAAAGGCGGACGCTGCGAGGTGTGCGAAGGCGACGGCCTGCGCTCCATCGAGATGAATTTTCTGCCCGACGTCTACGTGCCCTGCGAAGGTTGCCGCGGCAAACGATTCAACCGCGAAACCCTGGAGGTGCGCTACAAAGGAAAGAGCATTTCCGACGTCTTGGAAATGAGCGTGGAAGAGGCCGTTCCTTTCTTTGAAAACCTCCCCAAAGCAAAGCGCATCCTGCAAACCCTGCACGACGTTGGCCTGGGCTACCTCACCTTGGGCCAATCCTCCACCACCCTTTCCGGCGGTGAGGCGCAACGCGTGAAATTGGCCACGGAACTCTGCAAAAAGGACACCGGACGCACCTTGTACATCCTGGACGAGCCGTCCACCGGTTTGCACTTTGAAGACGTGCGAATTTTGGCAGGAGTTTTGCAACGGTTGGTGGGCAAAGGCAATACCTTGATCCTCATTGAGCACAACACGGACCTCATCGAACAGTCCGACTGGGTCATTGACCTGGGCCCCGAAGGAGGTTCCGGCGGCGGGCGCATTGTGGCCGAAGGCACGCCCGAAGCGCTGGCCAAAAACCCCAACAGCACCACCGGGCGCTTTCTTTTCGGGGGGCATTCAACCCAGTAGCGCCACACCGTACGTCCATCCACCCCACCAAACCACCCCCCATGACCCACGACAACGACCGCCGTTTGGAGCAAGCCTTCAAACGCAAAACCTGGAACGAATCCAAAACCAACGACTCCTGGGCCATCTTCAAAATCATGGCGGAGTTTGTAGCGGGCTACGAACGCCTTTCCAAAATCGGACCCTGCGTGAGTATTTTTGGCTCCGCCCGCTTCAAAGAAGACAATCCTTGGTACGGTTTGGCCGCTGAGATTGGGGAGAAATTGGCCAAAAAGGGGTACGGAATCATTTCTGGCGGAGGCCCTGGAATCATGGAAGCCGCCAACAAAGGCGCAAAGGCCGGCGGAGCTGCTTCGGTGGGATTGAACATTGAACTCCCCTTTGAGCAGCACAACAACCCCTACATCGACCGCGACAAGAGCATTGACTTCGATTACTTCTTTGTCCGCAAGGTCATGTTTGTAAAGTACTCCCAAGGTTTTGTGGTGATGCCCGGCGGATTCGGCACCTTGGACGAGTTTTTTGAGGCCATCACGCTGATCCAGACCCAGAAAATCGCACCGTTCCCGGTGGTTTTGGTGGGCAAAAGCTACTGGTCTGGTTTGGTGGAGTGGATCCGTACCACGTTGATTACGGACCACGCCACGGTCAGCGCCAAAGACATTGAATTGTTCCGCGTGGTGGATACCGCAGACGAAGCCGTGGCCGTCATCGACGATTTCTACAGCAAATTCCTGCTCAAACCCAATTTTTAACCCTCTTGCGGGCCGCGAACCGCGGCGACCAGAAGAAGCTTTGGCTTAGCTTTCAAGTGACGCGTTACGGACGCAGGGCGCGCACGTGGAGCAAGCGTCCGTCCGTGGTTTCCACGCGCAGCGTGTACCATCCGGAAACCTCCGGCCAAGCAATGGTCTCGCCGATGCTGCCTCCAGCAGAAACACTCCGAACCGTTCGGCCCAAGGCGTCCACCAAGGCATAGCGAAGCGCCGCAACCGGAGTGCCGTTCTCGGACAATCCCCACGAACCGGCCAACATCCGAACCTGAACCGTGGGCATACCTCCTTCCGGCAAACCCCAAAATTGGGGAACGGCCAAAGTATCTTGAGGACACGTTCCTCCGGATTTATTCACCGGAAGTTGAACCTGCTGCCCCCAAGGATTGATGCCTACCAACGTATCGTTGATGGGGCCAAAACGGTGGTAGCGAAACGACCCGTCTGCCTCCACCCGCAGCGTATCTCCGTTGCTTTTCCAAACGTAGTCCAACGGACCGCTGATGCCCCCGGCTTGGGACCAAGGCATGTAGGGGCCGCCCTGTTGGTTCCAGTCGATCACGGCCCAACCGCCAAAACGGGTGACGTCGGGCCACTCCTCTTCCAACACCCATAAACCGGACTCCATGTCGTTCACCAAAATGCGGCCGGAATTGCCGTAGGGATAAACGCTCCACGCGCCGTGGAAGTTGCCCCCACTGAAGGGAGACGTGTCGTAGTACCCTACCAAAACGGGCCACTCGGGGCATTCGATGTCTTGGGCAATCACGCCAAAGGTGTAGTAGGAGGTTACCAGGTGCTTGCCTTTGACGTGGGCGTTGTGGGGAATGATCCCGCTGCCCGGCTGCACTTGGTAGCGCCACAATTCGGTCACGTTGTTCCAGTCCGACAGATCGTAGGCTGTGATGTAGGCATTCGCCTGTTCGTCCGTGGTGTACAGCACGCGTCCGTCGTCGGACAACCAACAATTGTGTGCAAACTGGTTGGGCGTTTGGAAGGATTTGACCACCGTGGGGTTGGACTTCAGCACGCAATTCACCACCACGATGCCGTTCCACAAGGAAGCTGCATACAGGGTGTCGTTGCGCACGTAGCCGTCGTGGATGTAGTTGCTGTTGTAGTGTCCCACCACCGTAGGATTCCAGGGATCGGTTCCAATGTTCAGGATGACCGCCCCGCCTGGTCCGATGTTGCTTCCGAAGAGGTACAAGAATCCTTTTTCGTCCGCAAACAAGGTGTGGGCCCGCTTGACCGTATCAAAACCGCCGGTGGGCTTGGGCACGGGGATGCGCATCTTTTTGTAGCGCGGGGTGCCGTTGAGGCTGTCCAGATCCACGATGAGCAATCCTTCGTCCGAAACCGGGCTGCCGGTGGCCACAAAATCGTGCACCATGTACGCATAGTGCCCTTTGACCCGAACCTCGCGCCAGGTGCTGTAGACCCCGGGGACCCACAATTTGTTGACGGGCTGGGCGGGTGTGGTGATGTCCGTGATCAACAATCCGCGGTAGTTGCCGGCCAAGGCGTATTCTTTGCCTGTAGCCGTGTCGTTGTACCCCCACAATCCGTTGTTGATGGAAGCTGCTCCGGTTCCCCACACACCCTGCGGGTAGTGGAGTGCGGACCGCATGTTCAGGCTGTCGTTGTTGGGCTGGGACAGCGCCGCCAGGGCATACACCACCGCAAAAAGTGCGGTCAACCAATACTTGAGGAATTTCCGCATGAGGAATAATTAAAAGTCCAAGGTTATTTGAACGCCGGGGTCTCCGGTTCCATCGTCTAAATCCAGGTCTACCGCCGGTAAATTGGACGGAATAGAGGGTGTTTCCAGGGGAATTGACGCTTCCGAAGCACCGTCCGCCGGCACACGGGCGGGTACCGCTGCATCCTCCACTTCGTGCTCTGCCTCCGGCTCCACCACTTCCGGTTCGGGAAGTTCCGGCTCAAAAACCGACACCGATTTGATGGGCCACGCACTGAGTTTGTTTCCCTGGGCCTTCCACCCCTTCACGGCAATGAACTCCGCGGCCTCCAATACCTCATCGTCGCGGGTCTTGTCCTTGACCTTTTTGAAGGAGAGCGTCAGCTGCGGCGCTGGGTGCGTGCTGAAGGCGGTGAGGGTGCTTCCGGGCGCTTCGGAAATCAGGGTCACGCGCAGGTCGGAATCGGATTCCATCACCAGGCGCTTCATGAAATGCGCGTCTTTGGACGCGTCCCAGTAAACCACGGTGATCGGAGCCTCCGGGCGCCACTTTTCCCAGTGCACCACTTCCTCGTCAAAATGCGTGGAAAGGTCGTAGCTGGTGAGGCGGAAGATCCCGTTGGAGGCAACGGTCAGTATTTTATCGTCCCCGCGGAACGCGCCCAATAGGCGCCCGCGGCCCTCGTCGTTCAGGCGTCGAACCGTTTCGTCCAACCAAATGTTGCGCGCCGCCAACGTGCTCACGCCCTTTTCCTTCAGTTCAACCTTCTTGATTTGGTACTTGGTCACGGTATTTCCGCGCGACGACCGTCCGCGCACCGCCAACGAAGCAAAATCCAGGTCAAAACGCAACTTTTTCAACGCGGCCAACGGCTTCAAATGCACGGTGACCACCTCGGCCTCTCCGTTGGGATTCGCACTGAGGTAGAGCAACTCCGAACCTTTGGTTCCCTGCGTCACGGGGTACTCTCGGTCCCGGGTAATGCCGGTGACGTTGAAGCGCTTCACGAAGCTGGCGCCCTTGGTGCCGTCGCGGTAAATGGCGTTGTATACGGTGCGCTGATCGCCCTTTTTGAAGACGTTGACGTAGAGAATATCGTTGCCTACATACGTTTTCTGGTCCACCTTGGTGACCAGCAGGGTGCCGTCCTGACGAATCACCACCACATCGTCCAAATCCGAGCAATCGCAAACGTACTCGTCCTTTTTCAGGCCGATGCCCACAAAACCTTCCGCACGATTGACGTACAATTTTTCGTTGGCAATGGCCACCTTGGAGGCCACCACGGCGTCGAACAACCGCAATTCCGTTTTGCGTTCGCGTCCGGCTCCGTACTTCTTGCGAAGCTCCTTGAAGTAATTTACTGCGTAGGTCACCAAATGCTCCAAGTGGTGCTTGATTTCCGCCATCCGACCCTCCAGGGCTGCTATGTGATCGTTGGCCTTGTCTGCGTCGAATTTGGAGATGCGTTTGATGCGGATTTCCGTGAGTCGGACCAAGTCCTCTTGCGTTACCGCGCGCACCAGGTGCCCAATGTGCGGTTTGAGGCCGGAGTCGATGGCGGCCAAAACTGCTTCCCACGTTTCGCATTCTTCAATGTCTCGGTAAATGCGGTTCTCAATGAAGATGCGCTCCAGAGAGGCAAAGTGCCACTGTTCTTGCAGTTCGTGCAGCTGAACCTCCAGCTCCATGCGCAACAGTTCCAGGGTGTGCTGGGTGGAGCGTTTGAGCAACTCCCGTACCCCCACAAAGATGGGTCGGTCCCCTTCGATGACGCAGCACAATGGGGAAATGGAGGACTCGCACGCCGTGAAAGCGTACAGGGCATCAATGGTTTTGTCCGGGGAAATGTTGGGCGCCAGGTGCACCACAATCTCCACGTGCTCCGCCGTGTTGTCCTCAATTTTCTTGACCTTGATCTTGCCCTTTTCGTTGGCCTTCACAATGGACTCCATCAAGGAGGCCGTGGTGGTTCCAAAGGGAATTTCTGTGATCACTAACGACTTTTTGTCCGGACTGGTGATGCGGGCACGTACGCGCACCCGACCGCCGCGCTCGCCGTCGTTGTACATGCTGATGTCCGCAATGCCGCCGGTAGGAAAGTCTGGAAATAGCTCAAACGGCTTGTTTTGCAACAAGGCAATGGAGGCGTCGATCAGTTCCAAAAAGTTGTGGGGCAAGACCTTGGTGCTTAAACCCACAGCAATACCCTCCACGCCCTGCGCCAACAGCAACGGGAACTTTAGCGGCAAGTGTACCGGTTCCTTGGCACGTCCGTCGTACGACGCCTGCCACTCGGTGATCTTGGGGTTGAAGGCCACCTCCAGAGCAAATTTGCTCAGGCGTGCTTCAATGTACCGCGGTGCGGCCGCGTTGTCTCCCGTCAAAATATTGCCCCAGTTTCCCTGGGTTTCCACCATGATGTTCTTCTGTCCCAACTGCACCAAGGCGTCGCCAATGGAGGCGTCTCCGTGGGGGTGGAACTTCATGGTTTGGCCAATGACGTTGGCCACTTTGTGGAACCGACCGTCCTCCATCTCGCGCAAGGCGTGGAACAGTCGGCGTTGAACTGGTTTGAGGCCGTCTTCCAAAGCCGGAACGGCGCGCTCCAAAATAACGTACGAGGCGTATTCCAGGAAGTAATCCTGGTACATGGTCCGCACGCGGGACGGGGCGTCTTTCAGGGGAAGCAGCTCCGCCGAATGGGCGTCCACTTCCAGCTCCGGGCGTTCGTCTTCTGCCGCAGCGTCTGAGAACGCCGTCGGCTCCAGCGCCTCGGGGGCGTCGTCGGAAAGGGGGAGGTTGTCGGTATCGTCCACGGTTATTCAGCTGCTTCGTCCAATTCCACGCGCAGGTTTTCAATGATGAACTCCTGGCGTTCGGGGGTATTCTTGCCCATGTAGTACTCCAACAAGGTGTCGATCTGCTCCTTGCCCAACATCACCGGTTCCAAACGAATGTCGCCGCCAATGAAGTGCTTGAACTCGCCGGGAGAAATCTCGCCCAATCCCTTGAATCGAGTGATTTCCGGACGCGGCCCCAGGGCCGCAATGGCGGCACGACGCTCCTCGTCCGAGTAGCAGTAGGTGGTCTTCTGCTTGTTGCGCACGCGAAACAGCGGAGTCTGCAAAATGTACAGGTGCCCTTCCTGCACCAATTCCGGGAAGAATTGGAGGAAAAACGTGATCAACAACAGCCGGATGTGCATGCCGTCCACGTCCGCATCCGTAGCCACTACTACGTTGTTGTAGCGGAGGTCTTCCAGTCCGTCTTCTATGTTCAGCGCCGCCTGCAGGAGGTTGAATTCCTCGTTCTCGTACACCACTTTTTTGGTCAAACCGTAGCAGTTCAAAGGCTTGCCCTTGAGGCTGAACACCGCCTGCGTGAGCACGTCGCGGGAAGCGGTGATGGAGCCGGAAGCGGAATCCCCTTCCGTAATGAAGAGGGTGGTTTCCAACCGACGCTCGTTTTTGAGGTCGTTGTAGTGGATTTTGCAGTCCCGCAGCTTACGGTTGTGCAGGGTGGCTTTCTTGGCGCGTTCGCGGGCCAACTTTTGAATGCCGGACAATTCCTTGCGTTCTCGTTCGGCACGCAAAATTTTGCGCTGAATGGCTTCCGCGATTTCCGGGTGGCGGTGCAGGAAGTTGTCCAGAGAATTCTTGAGGAAATCCGCTATAAAGGACCGAATCGACGGTCCGTCTGGGCCCATGTCGTTGGAACCCAATTTCGTTTTGGTTTGGCTCTCAAAAATCGGCTCGATGACTTTGATCGAGATCGCCGCAATCACGCTTTGGCGGATGTCCGCCGCTTCGTACTGCTTTTGGTAAAAACCGCGCAACGTTTGAACCAGAGCCTCGCGCAGCGCACTTTGGTGCGTGCCGCCTTGGGTGGTGTGCTGTCCGTTGACAAAGCTGTGGTACTGCTCGGACTGGGAGCGCTCCGCGTGCACCAAGGCTATTTCAATATCCTCGCCGCGCAGGTGGACGATGTCGTGGATGACCTCTCCGCTCAGGGTGTTCTGGAGGAGGTCCTTCAGGCCGTTCTCGGAAAAGTACTTTTCTCCGTTGAGGTAAATGGACAGTCCCGGGTTCAGGTACACGTAGTTCCACACCATCTTCTCCACGTATTCCATCTGGAACCGGTAGTTGGAGAACAAGCTGGGATCCGGCGTAAAGACTACTTTGGTTCCGCGCCGGCCGCTGGATGCCTCCACCGCAGACTCTTCCACCAAGACCCCTTGCTCAAAAATTGCCGTTTTGGTTTGGTCGTCGCGGATGGCCTGAACCAAGAATCGGGACGACAATGCGTTCACGGCCTTCGTACCTACCCCATTCAGTCCAACAGACTTTTTAAAGGCTTTGGAATCGTACTTGGCCCCGGTGTTCATCTTGGAGACGGCATCCACCATCTTGCCCAAGGGAATGCCCCGACCAAAGTCGCGCACCGTCACGGAACCGTTTTGGACGGAAATTTCCACGGTTTTCCCCGCGCCCATCACAAACTCGTCGATGGCGTTGTCCACCACCTCCTTGATCAGGATGTAAATACCGTCGTCGGGGGCCGTACCGTCCCCCATTTTGCCAATGTACATCCCCGGGCGGAGCCGAATGTGCTCCTGCCACTCCAGACTCCGGATGTTGTCTTCGTTGTATTGAACGACGTCGGTCATGCCTTAAAGGTACGGGTTTAGACGTTGAAGCGAAAGTGCATGACGTCCCCGTCTTGAACAATATACTCCTTGCCTTCCACCCGCATCCGGCCGGCTTCCTTGGCCGCAGCCTCGGATTTGTACTGCACGTAATCGCTGTAGGAAATCACTTCCGCGCGTATGAATCCTTTTTCAAAATCCGTGTGGATAACTCCCGCCGCTTGCGGCGCAGTGGCCCCCACCGGCACAGTCCAGGCGCGCACTTCTTTCACCCCGGCCGTGAAGTACGTCTGCAAATCCAGCAGGCTGTACGCGGCGCGAATGACTTTATTCACCCCCGGCTCTTCCAAGCCCAAGTCCGTCAAAAACAAGGTGCGTTCTTCGTAGGACTCCAATTCCGAAATGTCTGCCTCCACAGCCGCCGCCAAAAACATGACGCCCGCTTTCTCGGCAGCCGCCATGGCCTGCACCTGCTGCACGTAGTCGTTCCCGCTGGCCGCAGCCGCCTCGTCCACGTTGCACACGTACAACACCGGTTTTTCCGTCAACAACTGGTAGTCGTCGATCCACGCTTGCTCTTCCTCCGTGCGGTCAAAACCGCGCACGTTTTTGCCCTGCTCCAAGTGCTTTTTGAGGCGCTCGGCCATGTCCACCTCGCGCAGCGCCTCGCGTCCGCCGGATTTAGCTGCTTTCTTGGCCTTGTCCACGCGCTTCTCCAGCGTGTCCAGGTCTTTCAACTGCAACTCAAAATCAATCGTCTCTTTGTCCCGCAAGGGATTGACGTTGCCGTCCACGTGCACCACGTTGGGGTTGTCGAAGCAACGAAGGACGTGCAAAATAGCGTTGCACTCCCGAATGTTGCCCAGGAACTGGTTGCCCAATCCTTCGCCCCGGGAAGCCCCCTTCACCAAGCCGGCAATGTCCACAATCTCCACCGTAGCAGGCAAAACGCGCTCCGGGTTGACCAGGGATTCCAATACTTGCAACCGCGAATCCGGCACATTCACCGTGCCCACATTGGGCTCAATGGTGCAAAAAGGAAAGTTGGCCGCTTGGGCCTTCGCGTTGCTCAAACAGTTAAAAAGGGTGGACTTCCCGACGTTCGGAAGACCGACAATGCCGCACTTCATGGAGGTTCTGCTTTTAAAAAGGCAAAGGTAGTCCGTAATCCTTCCTGCTCGGGTCGGGAATCCTTCCTACTTTTGCACAAACTTATCTCCCCCATACCCATGGCCGATTCCGCGCACCTCGAAGCCCTTTGTCCCCAAGTCCGACGCGACATCCTCCGCATGGTGCACGCCGTAAACTCCGGTCATCCGGGCGGATCCATGGGGTGTACGGAATTCTTCGTGGCCCTGTATTTTGAGGCCCTGCAGCACACCCCCGTCCCCTTTGATATGGACGGAACCAACCAGGACGTATTCTACTTGAGCAACGGCCACATCTCCCCCGTTTTCTACAGCATTTTGGCCCGTTCTGGGTATTTTAATTTGAGCGAATTGGCCACCTTCCGCAAGCTGAATTCTCGTTTGCAGGGCCACCCCACCACCCACGAGGGCTTGCCCGGCGTGCGCATGGCGAGCGGCAGCTTGGGACAGGGATTGAGCGTTGCGCTGGGCACCGCCTTGGCCAAGAAATCCAACGGCGATTCCCATTTGGTGTACACCCTGCACGGCGACGGTGAACTGCAAGAAGGTCAAATTTGGGAGGCCGTTCTGTACGCCGGTGCCAAAGGCGTGGACAACCTCATTGCTACGGTAGATGCCAACGGGCAGCAGATCGACGGCAGCACGGACCAAGTTTTGGCTTTGGGCAGCATTGGCGACAAGTTCGCCGCCTTCGGCTGGGACGTTTTGGAAGTGGCTGAAGGAAACGACTTGGCCGCCGTTCGCGCGGGTCTTGCTGAAGCGAAAACGCGCACCGGAAAAGGAAAACCGGTGGTGATTGTTTTGCGCACCTCCATGGGCCACGGAGTAGATTTCATGGCCGGAACCCACAAGTGGCACGGCGTGGCCCCCAACAACGACGAGTTGGCTCGTGCCTTGGCCCAACTGCCGGAAACTTTGGGCGATTACTGAGCCAATGCGCCGTTGGTTCCTTGGCTTGGCCTTATTGCTCGGTGCCGTCTTCACGGCGCGCGCTCAAGCGACGGCAACCCCGCCGGAACCTAAACTACCGCTGACCCGCATCCTTTTTGTCTTCGATGCCTCCTACTCCATGCACGGACGCTGGGAAAGTGGCACCAAAATGGAAACCGCCCAACGCCTCATGGGCCGCTTCCTGGACAGTCTCGCGGTCCTTCCCAATCCAAATTTTCAGTTGGCCCTGCGCGCCTACGGGCACCAAAAACCCGTACCGCCGCAGGACTGCGAAGACACGAGGTTGGAGGTTCCCTTTGCCCCCAACAACGCTGGGAAAATCAAAAAGCGCATCCAGAGCCTGCGCCCCATGGGCACCACCCCCATTGCGCGTTCGTTGCTGCGTTCTGGAAATGACTTTCCCGCCTGCGCCGATTGCCGGAACATCATTGTGCTCATCACAGACGGCATTGAAGCGTGCGACGAGGATCCCTGTGCCGTATCCGCAATGCTGCAAAAAAAGGGAATCATCCTGAAACCTTTTGTCATTGGAGTAGGGCTCGACGGCTCCCAAAAAAAGGCGTTTGATTGCGTGGGCACCTACTTCGACGCGGCCGACGAACGATCTTTTCGGCAAGCCTTGGGCGTGGTCATCACCCAGGTCCTGGACAACACCACCGCGCAAATCAACCTGTTGGACGCTCGCGGGCTCCCCACCGAAACAGACGTCCCCATCACCCTCCACGATCGGCTGTCGGGCAAATTGATCAAGTCCTTTGTACACACGCTGAACTACAAAGGAAATCCAGACACCTTGTTGCTGGATCCGCTCATGACGTACCGCATGACGGTGTACACCGTTCCGCCCGTCACCGTGGACTCTGTTTTTGTAGCGGCCGGAAAACACACCCCCATTGGCGCCAAAACCCCGCAAGGCAACTTAGAGGTATTGATGAACCGATCGAGCACATTCAACGTACCCAAGGCGGTAGTGCGGTTGCCGAGCCAACCCCAAG
>CANHXZ010000052.1 GCA_947464785.1 Flavobacteriales bacterium
AGCGCAAGTGGTTATCCAGGCCGCGGAACTGCAGGTGGGGCAAGCATACCGCTTTGAAATGATCGACGGTTCCAGCCGCAGTGGGGTTTTGGACTCGGTGGACGGCGAGTTCGTGTACCTGACGAACGTGGTTTTGGGACCGGACCAATTCTACCGCGCAGCCATTCGCTGGGCACGCCTTCAAACCGTTGAAAAAAACGGTTGGTTTGCCGCTCCGAACGGGTACCTGTTCGGTCCGTCGGCCATCCCGCTGCGAAAGAAGGAGCTCTACTGGAACAATGCATGGCTGGAGGCCAATCGGTTGCAGTACGGTTTCACGGACCACCTTTCCGCGGGCGTGGGGTTTGGCATTTACTCCGCCTTGACGGGTTACGCCGTCCTGGTACCCAGCGTCAAGTACGGTGTTTCGTTGGACGAACACCACCACGTGGCGGTGGGCGCCATTGGATTGATTGCGACGGAACCGTATCGCTACAGATACAATTATGGCGGCGCGTTGCCGTTTGCCGTGTACACCTACGGCGACGAAGAATCGCAGCTTTCCGCGGGCTTGGGTTGGCTCTACGACGACGCGTTCCTCGGCTGGGAAAGCGGTTGGTCCAGCTTCCCGAGCCTGTACGCTGCCGGCTCCCATCGGGTCTCCCGCAGGTGGTTGCTGGGTGGGGAATTTTGCGCTTTGACCTACAACGGCGAGTACTACGATCCGTGGACCGAGACGTACTATACGGGAGCTAAATCCAGCGTATTGGCTCTGTTCTACGGCCGCAACATCCGCCCGTCCAGCAGTTGGGATTTCGCGTTGTGCGCTGTGGTTGATCTCGATGGATACGTCGTTCCCTTTCCGTTGTTGGGGTATTCTCATCGGTTTTAACCGTGCAATGCTGCCGAACGGTGCAGCACAAAAAAGGGCGGCCCTTTAGCGTATCCGAAAAGTCCCCGTGGCTCGCGCAGGATTGTCCCAAACATTGGCGGAGTCCCGCAGGGGGTAGACCGCGTGGTGCACCGTATCGCCGTTGTAAACCACATCCACCGCGGCGTTGAACACGGAGTAGTCGCTGTAGTCTTGCAGTTGCAGTAGGTACTTGATGTCCAAGTCCCGGTAAACGTTTTCGTTCCGCGCAAAATAACTCCCGCCGTACCACCAGTCGCCGGTGTTGCGCAACGAAAAACTTAGGATTTGTCCGGTCTGAACAAACGTACCGTTGACGTATTCGCTGGAGTATGCCCTGAGGGGTGGGTCCACCCGGATGTAAACCGTGGTTTGAATCTCTTCGTAAACGCGGTCGCATCCGCCCAAAGCAAGCACCGGAAGGAATGCGAAAAGGAATAATTCAAGGGGGCGAGTCAAAGTGAAGGAAGTGCGCTTTATGGAAAGGGGGTTCACGGGTTGGTTGGTGCTGCAGGCAGCCGCTCCATCGGCGGCAGATTGCGTTCTAAGTTCGGGAAAAATCAACTGCTGAATTTGCATTGTTTGCAAAATGCATTTGGACTTTTGCATTTTGTGCGAAACTTGAACAAGTATTTTCAACAGCATTTCCCGCTTGTCGCGTAAATTCGTAGAAAGCCTTAAAATCCACCGCCATGAACCTACTGAAAATTGCCGCCTGCGCGGGTCTTCTTTTTGCCGCGGCCGCATCGGCCTCCGCCCAAGCAGTGGTGCAAGCGGAATCGCTGCAAGTTGGTCAGGTCTACCGCTTTGAATTGATCGACGGTTCCAACCGCAGCGGCGTTTTGGATTCCGTTGATACCGATTACGTCTACATCACGAATTTGGTTTCCGGTCCGGACAAGTTCTACCGCAAAGCGGTGAGCCGCGCGCGCATTCAAATTCTGGGCAAAAACGGCCAGTTTGCCTCGCCGCACTACAGCCGGTATGTGTTTGGACCGTCGGCCATTCCCCAACGCAAGAATGAGCTGTATTGGAACAATTTGTGGTTGGAAGCCAATACGTTTCAGTACGGTTTAACCGACAACCTTTCGGTGGGAATGGGTTTTGGCTTGTTCTCCACGCTGGCCGGTTTTCCGGTTTTGATGCCCAATTTCAAGTACGGGGTTTCCCTCAACGAGAAACACCACGTAGCCGTGGGTACCATTGCGTTGCTGTACCTGGAAGACTTCAGCTACCAGGGGGCCGGTGCCCTTCCGTTTGCCGTGTACACCTACGGCGGTGCAGAATCCCAAGTATCTGCAGGACTGGGTTGGTTGTACGACGACGACTTGCTGTTCAACGGAGGCGGGTGGGCGCGCTTTCCAACGTTGTACGCTGCCGGATCCCACCGCGTGGCGCGGGGTTGGCTGATTGGCGGAGAATTTTACCAACTTACCTACAACGAGTACGAAACGTGGCCGGGCGGGACCGTTGTTCCCTTCACGCAGACCTCTACCGTGGCCATGTTTTACGGGCGCAACATCCGGCCCTCTAGCAGTTGGGACTTTGCCGTCTGCACCGTTGTGGGACCGGAAGGCGACATCATCCCGTTCCCTTTGTTTGGGTACACGCAGCGGTTTTAACCAAGGCAAATTGGGGTTGAATGGTAGGCCCACTCACAAAAAAAGGCTGTCTCATGACGAGGCAGCCTTTTTTGTTTTAAACGGAATTAAAAGTACTAGTGCCAAACAAACGATCCGTTGCGGTAATTCGGTCGTCCCGGCTCCGGGTAGGTGCCGTCGTCCTCCAACGAAAACGCTTCCGTGTGCACGGTGTCTCCGTACGCCACCACGTCCAATTGAAAACCCAAGGGGCCGCGTGCATCGAGGTCGTCCAAATAAATCCAGTACTTCATCTCGGTACCGCGAACAGCGTAATCGTTACGGGCGGTGAACGCCCCGCCATCGAGCCATTCGTGGTAATCCCTGAGGGCAAATACCACACGCTGACCGTCTTGGATGTTGTTCCAATAATCGTAGTCGTAGGGATCCAGGGGCTCTGCGGCGCGCACGTACACGGTAACCGGCTCCTCGCCGTAGTCGACTGTGCAGGCAGCTAGCGCGAGGAGAAGCAAAGCCGAAATTCGGTGGAGCAGGCGTGGATAACGGTTAGGTAGGGTGTGGAGCAACACGTGTTTTGGGTTTTTGCGAAAAAATAAGGACATCGCAATTTCGGACTAGTTTGGGCTCCAGCAGTTGCATTTTTTGCAAATTCAGTCCGTCGGTTTACGGCTCCGGCATAAGGGGAAGTTCCTAACTTGGTTGCCTTAAAGTTTATTCCATGTTCTTGCGTTCCCTTCTTGCTCCCGTTGCATTCTGTTTTGCGGCCTATTTCACGTTTGGTGCGGCACCGTCGGCCCACGCCCAAACCGCCCCATCGCTGCAAGTTGGGCTCAATTACACCTTTACCTTGTTGGACAGCACCCGAATTTCCGGCGTGCTGGATTCGGTGACGGATCGGTTCATCTACTTCACACCCGCCAAGCGCAACAGCGATCGCTTGTACCGCGCAGCCGTAGCCCGGGTAGTGTTGGGAGCGGCCGTTGGACAGGGAAGTAAGGCGCAGATTTTGGGGCAATCTCCGCACGGTTCGCGCAGTTTTTTTGCACCTACGGCCATTCCCATGAAGCGCGGCGAATTGCTCTACAGCAACGTCCTGGTGGAGTACAATACGGTGGAATACGCCCTCACGGATCATGTTTCCGTTGGGGCGTCGGGCTTGCTTTTTTCCTCTCTCCTTTGGGGGCTACAAGTAGCGCCAACGGTCAAATACGCCCACTCCTTCAGCCCAACCCGCCACGCGGCGGTAGGTGCGGTGGGCCTGGTGGGTGCGTGGCAAGGGGCGTACGAAAGTGGCTCGGTAATGCCTTTTGCGGCGTACACGTGGGGCACCGCCGATCGCAACGTTACGGCGGGAATGGGGTGGGTGTACGACGATTTGATTTTTGGCACGCCGGTGAAAAGATGGGCCCGCTACCCAACGGTTTATTTTTCCGGTACCCGACGCGTGGCGAGGCGCTGGTTGGTGGGCGGCGAGTACGCCTTGACTACCTTCACCGGAATCACTACCTGGACCGGAGGAACGGAGTTCACGCTCGACGGCACGTCCAATGCAGGCATTGCCTATACCCGGTACTTGTGGCCGCGTTTCAGCGTGGATGCCGGTTTGGGCGTGCACGTGGATCATTGGGGGTGGGCGGCAGCCCTTCCTTTGGTAGGGGCGTCGTTCCGGCTATAAGGCGCAAGTTTCGCGATTTGCTTGCCCATGCGTGGTTTTTTTAGCGCACCGCGCAACGTTTTGTCCGATTTTTGCATCTAACGGACGTCCCCATAGTCCATCACTTCAGCGACCAACGTACTTACTTGCGCACACTCTACTCCTCCCGCGGTCTTAGCGCTGCTTTATTGACGCTTTTGCTGTTGGTTGCGGCCGTGCCGAACGCAAGCGCGCAGCAACCTCCCAAACACGAAGTTTTGGGCACGGCTACCGTAGTGGCCAAGCCTACGGACCGAGCTCGTGAGGTCATGCGGGCGGCCATCGCCCAGCGCAGCGTTTTGGCGCAGCGGCTGGAATCTTTTCAGTGCACCACCTACGCCAAGTCCTCGTATTGGGAAGGCGGCGAAGTTCGCCTGCGCGAACAGTTGGCCGTCACCCGGTACCTGGGGCCGGGCAAAATGAGCGATGAGATCTTGTTGTTCGACGACCACAAGGCGGGTCCGCGCGGCGGGCAGTCGGTGGAAATCAATGCGTCGCTTTCCTTTGATCGGCAAGACAACATTGCGCCGCGTCAGTTTGTGGCCCAAGACGGGGCGCATTTTTACGACGGCTGGAAGGATTTTGACCTCAACCTGTACCGCGGCAGTTTGGAGTTGCCGCGCCTGTTGCCCCTAGCCGTTCCGTCGCCCTTGGCAGACGATGCGTTTGTGCACTACAAGTTCACGTTGTTGGACATCGACTCCGTGCGCGGACGCACCGAATACCGCATTGGCGTGGGACCGTCGGCCTTGGCGGCTCCGGGGTTTGTGGGCGAGTTGACGGTGGAAGACAGCGCTTGGAGTGTGGTTCGGTTTGTGTGGCGCGTCCCGGAAGGCTTGCGCTTGGGTACCCTAGGCCGCGTGGTGGTGGTTCAGGAACACGGGTGGGCCGGGATGGATCCCGCGCGCAAGGCACTGGTTCCGGTGGAACGAGTGGTTCGCTACCGATGGGATGAATTGGCCAAGGACACGGGGGCTTTGCGCTTGTTCCACAGCGGCTGGCAAATCAACCCACCCCTTCGGGTGGCAGACGTGGGGCTGGCGGTGGTTCGGTTTGCGCCGGGGGCAGAAGAGGCGGGCGCAGCGGCTTGGGCCGCGGTACGCCGCGCACCGCTGACCGTGGAGGAGCGACGCTTTGCCACCAAGCAAGACAGTCTTTTGGTCTACCGATCGTCCGACGCCTACATCGATTCCGTGGATGCGGAATACAACAAGCTGCGCTGGTGGGAGCCCTTGGTAGCCGGCATTGGCTACCGATCTCGGGTGAAGGGCTACGCCTGGAACATCGATCCCGTGGTGGCGCAGATGCGCTTTTTTGGCGTGGGCGGCTACCGCCACAACCTGGGCGGTGCCTACGAGCGCACCTTGCCCAACCAACGCCGTTGGGAGATCCGCGGGGACGTGGATTACGGGGTAGTGAATCAGGACGTCAAGGGGCAATTGGCTTGGACCTACACCTACAAACCCGAGAAGTTTGGCCAAGTGCGGCTGGCGGTGGGGGATCAGTACGTGCAGATCAACTCCTACGAGCCCATTTTGGGGACTTTTGCGCGCGGCAACTACGCGCGGAAGATTTCGTTTTCCGGAAGCCACCGTCTGGAAGTGCGCAACGGACTGTACGTGCGCTCGTCTTTTGATTTTGCGGCGAGACGGTCCATCGACAACCTGCGCTTAGAAGAATGGGCCAACGCTTTATTTGGCGAATTGAACCAAGCGCAACCGTTTCGTCCGTACACCGTTTCCCTATTGGGCTTGGAGGTCCTCTACCGCCCCGGACAGCGCTACCTTTTGCGCGGCAACCGCAAGATTGCCCTAGGTTCACCGTACCCGGACTTCACCTTGCGACTGCAGCAGGGCGTGCCCGGCTTGCTGGGCGGCATGGTGGGCTTTACTTCGCTGCGGTTTGAGGTATCCGACAACTGGGAGCACCCGCGTTGGGGGTATACCCGCTGGTCTGCCGGTGCGGGAGGATTTTTGGCCCGGAATCTGGATAGCATACGGTTCATTGAACACAAGTTTTTCCGCGGGTCGGACCAAGCTATTTTTTCCAACCCCAGCAACTCGCTGCAGGCCTTGGATTCCACGTACAACACCGCCCGTCCGTACCTGGAATTTTACGGCGTGCACCATTTTGCGCACAGCCCGCTGGACTACCTGCCGTTGATCAAACGCTTGCGCGCCACTCCGGTGGTGGGCGGCGGCGGGATGTTCATCGGCGAAGCCAATTGGCTGCATTTGGAAGCCTACGCGGGCATTGAGCTTCCGTTCCGATTGTGGGACCAACGCGTGCGTTACGGCATGTACTGGGTTCGACGCATTGGCGAACCGACCCCGGAGGTGTTCCGCGTCAAGTTTGGTTTTGATTTCTACGACGCCTACCTGGGGCGCTGGAATTACTAGAACTGGATAGACTTTTCGCGAGTCTGGCAGATCTCGTCAAGCCATGGTTCGGTGAATCGTTTCCTCAATGGTTTTGGCCATCTCCGTCGTGGGGAGGTCGTTGGGATCGCCGTGGAATGGGTCCTCGATTTCTTCCGCGATCAACTCCACACTGGCCAAAACGTACAGAATAAAAGCCGTGACCGGCACCACCACATAGCCCATGCTTTGGGCATACACTACGGGAAAAATCATGACGTAGTAGAAGATGAATTTTTTCAAGAATACGCTGTAGGAGAAAGGAATGGGCGTTGTTTTGATGCGTTCGCAGGCGCCGCACAAATTCATCAAGTCCGACAATTCCGGCTGCAGGTGCAGCAGCTGATTTTCCGTTAAGTGTCCTTGCGCAACCGCTTGGTGCATCTGCCGAATCAATTCTTGATGGACCGCCAGCGGTTGGTGCGGAGCGCTGTCCCAGGGAGTTGGAGACGCAGGATCAATAGGTGCACGCTCGTTGCGCAGGTGGTATTGGAGCGTTTGGGCAAACGCAATCAACGATTGGGCCAAGCGGTGTCGATCTTCGTTGTTGTTTGCAAAAAGAACAGCAAAATGATTGGCCAGGATCCTGCTGGAATTGGTCAGGGAACCCCATAGTTTTCGGCCTTCCCACCAGCGATCGTAGGCGGAGTTGGTGCGGAAAACAAGCAGTAAGGAAAGCGTGAAGCCCAGTATGGTGTATATGATGGATATACTCTGCGTGTGGGACCGAAGCTCCGGGTCGTTGAGGTAATTTGCTTCCAGGTACGTAACGATTCCGGCGTAGGCCGCAACGGCCCACAAGAGCGGGCCCAAAACGCTGAGCGTTTCCGATTTGTGGAGTCGGAAAATGAAGGTGAACCAGGCGCGCGGGTTGTAGGCAATCATGGGAGCGAAAGTACATTATTTACGTCTGCGAAACAGCTAATTTCACTTCAACATCTATTCGCCTTCTTTACGGTGTATGTAAACGTAATGGTAAGTATATGAGTACGCTTGTGCCGTCGCCCGGGGCACTGGTGAGGTCCATCTCGCCGTCGAAACCAGACACGCGGCTTCGAACCGTTTGCAAGCCAAACCCGTCCGGTTGTTTTTTGGGATAAAAGCCGCGGCCGTTGTCCGTGATTTGCAAAACGAGTCGGTCTGGGTACCCGTAGAATTCCACGTCAATCTGAGTGGGCTTTCCGTGCTTGGTGGCGTTTTGGATCAACTCCAAGGCAATGAGGTAGAGGTTTTGCGCTTGAGCCGGTGCAATGTATTCGGGCGCGTCGAAGGTGTGAAAGTTCAATTCAATGCCGCTTTGTTTTTGGATGATCTCCAATTGATTCCGAAGCGCGGCAATCAAGGCCCCGTCTTCCAAAGAGCGCGGCATGATCATGTGCGCTATGGAACGCAAGTCCGAGCTCAGTTGTTCCATGCCGCGCATCCACGTTGTGGACGATTGTTCTTGGCCTTGGTGGATTAAAGCCGCCAGCGTACCGCCAAACTGATCGTGAAGAAAATGGGCCAGGGAGGTTCGCTCCCGTATTTGGGTTTGGTGGATGGCGCGTAAGGACGTTTTTTTCTCTTCAAGCAAGGCCAGGCGCAGTTCCGATTCGTTTTTGAAGGCGCGGAAGTAGTTCCGGGCCAACACGGTTCCAAACAAAAAGGACTCAAACAATGCGGCAGCCCCGAGCACGTTGGGGGTTGGTTTCCATCCAATCCAACCGAATGAATGAAACACAAAGGCAAATCCCCACACCATGAGCGGCAAGAAGGCCAAGGTACTGTACCAACCGGTTTCTTGGTCCAAGGCAATGTGGCGAACCACAATGGATGCGTACGACACCAACAAAACCAGGTACAAGCCGTAGGCGACGCCCACAAACCATTGGGTGGCGGTGGAGTCTGGGATCCACAATAGAAAGGTCGATGCAACCACGAGCAGGAGCATTCCTTGGTTGAGACGAACCAGCCAGTGAATGCCTTTGGGATAATGTTTCTTGAGGTTCAGGAAGGAATTTAAAAACTGCGCGAGGGCCATCATCCACAGAAATCCAATGTAGATGCGTATTTCGCTGTACCCGGTCCATTCCGGAAACAAGACAAATTTCCCGACGCCCGTAGTTACGCTGACGTATCCCAAGGACCCAAGCGCCGTTAAAACGTACCGGGGGTAAACGTTTGATTTGGTTTGGGACCAGAGTACCGTGTTGATGAACACCAAAACCAAGACCAATCCGGCAAAAAAAGCAAAGGCCAAAAGCAGTTGGTGGGTTCGTTGCTGCAAGACATCCGGTTCTTCGCACAGCAGCGAAAAATCAACAAAAGAGCGTTCTTTTCGGATTCGGAGGTACAGGGTGTCCGTTTGTTGCGCCGGAACAGTGACGAAGTAGGCAATCCGCCCCAAAACAGGACCGATGGACGGCGTTTCATCCCCCAGCAAGGTTGTTTTGTTATTTTCAAAAAGCAGGACGGTGTCCAAATGAAAATTGGGCAGGGAGAGGGCGGTGGTTTTGGGGTGCAGCCCCGTGTTTTTCAAAAGGACTTTAATCCAAACCGCATCGTGGTGTACAAATCCCAAGTTGACGGATTCGCCCAAAGGCAACGGTTTGCCGGACGAGAAATGTACTGAGTAGGGATCGTACTGCTTCTGGGTGTCTACCACATAGCGCACGTCTACCTCTAGTTTGCTGCCATAGGTTGCGGATTGGCCCCGAAGCCCGGAGACGGCCAACAGCGCAACCAGACTAATCCACCAAGCGGTTCGCATGGGCTATTTTGATGAGGGCTGTGATCGATTTGACGTCCAACTTCTTGAGAATATTGCGTCGGTGGGTGTCCACGGTATACTTGCTGATGAACAGTCTTTCTGCAATGTCCTTGCTGGACAACCCATCCACCACCAATTGAATAATTTTCCGCTCCTGCCGCGTCAACACAAAGGCCTTGGGCGTTTCCCCGGAGGTGTGGTTGATTTCCGACGGTGCGTCGTTGGAGAGCAAGACAAATCCGTCGGTTGGGTTTTGGATGGCCTCCAGCAACTTTTCAAAGGGAGTAGTTTTGGTGCAGTAACCATCCACCCGCAAGCGTTTCGCTTTTTCAATCAGGTAGGGTTCGTTGTAGGCGGAGAGCATCCAAATGTTTAAATCAGGTGCATGCGTTTCCCGCACGGTTTGCACCAAGTCAAGTCCGTTCTTTCCTTCCAGATTGATGTCGCACAGCCACAGATCGTATTGGTTTTCCCCCAATAATTCCAGACAGGTTTCAAAGCGGGTAGCAACGTCTACTGCAAAACCTTTTTCGTTGAATTTGCTGGACAAACCCTCCGCAAACAAGGTGTGGTCGTCCAGCAGCAAAATGCGTTTTTTGGGAACGGAATTCATTGAGGATAATGTACAGCGAATTTCGTGGATAATGGTCCCAAGGCCGCATCAATACGGGGCCAGTCCCAAAAAATACCGACCGGTAGGTAGTGACTCCTATCTGCCCCAAAAATGAGGGGATGGTGAATGAAAAAAGCCCGCTTGCGCGGGCTTTTTTCGTGGAGCTGGCGGGAATCGAACCCGCGTCCAAACAAGGAAGCCGAGGGCTTTCTACATGCTTAGTGACCCATTAATTTTCGTCGGCCGGCCGCGGGGGCACGCGCTACCGGTCGCTTAGACGCTTAAAGTTTCAAAACAGCCGAGCGCCCCAGCCATTCCTATTCCTGCATTTCCAGCACCCCCTGATCGGACTCCGCAGGTCAGGGATTCCGGGGGATGTCCTGCTCCCGCACCTGGTGCGGGACAAGCTTAACCTACAAACTGCAGATTAAGCGGCAAGAGCGTAGTTAGACTCGCCAATTGGAGATTCCAGCATTGTATTTACGAGCATTCAACTGGATAGCTCGGCATGCTTACACACTTCTTCGTCTTGCTGTCAAAACCGGTCAGCCCCGACGCTTCTGCGCTGGTGCAAAGGTACGCCAATTTAAGCAGCTCCTGGGAAAGAAAGCAATAGAGCAAATTTCAAGGAAGTTGAAAAGGGATCAGGCCGCTCGCCGCAGGTGCCGCTGGTGGAAAGCGTAAAACGCTTCTTGGGCTTGCTCCGGACACGTGTAGTAGGTGGGAGCACTCACTTTGAGTACCACACCGAGCTGCGGTTGGCAGAGCACGTGCCAGGCATGCCGCAGCCAGTCCATGAAAAAACCGGGCCCCATGGTGTGGAAATACAGCGGTGCTGGGTTGCTGTAGCGAATGGACAAAAAGGCGATGGGCAGGGTCTCTTCCACGGCCGTCCGAAACAGACCGGGTTTTACTTCTTGCACCGAGTGAGCGCCGGTGGTTTGGCCTTCGGGGAACACAAAAACACTGGTTCCACCTTTCACTTTCCGCACGACGGTTTCCCGAACTTGGCTCCGGCTTACGGGGCATTTGCGACGCACCCAAACGGTCTGGAGCGCTCGTCCCAGCCACCCAATGAACGGTGCGGAGCGAAATTCATCCGCGGCCACCAAAACCGACGGTGCTTGACCCACAGCAAACAAGATGTCCAGGTAGGAGGGGTGGTTGCACAAATAA
>CANHXZ010000053.1 GCA_947464785.1 Flavobacteriales bacterium
CAAACGGAAATTCAAACCCGCGGAGCATTTCCAAGTGTTTGTTTTTTAACGCTTCGTACCGATTCTGGAAGTCGGGAAGTTCCAGATCGCCCACGCGCAAGCCGTTCCGACCCGTTTTGTCCATGTAGGTGGGACCAATGCCCTTCAACGTGCTGCCGATTTTTTGAGCCCCTTTGGCCGATTCCGAGGCCGCATCCAACAAACGGTGGGTGGGCAGAATCAGGTGCGCCTTGCGGGAAAGCAACAAACGACGGAATGCGTTGGGATCTACCGAAGCCAGCTTCTCCAATTCCGCAGCAAAAACCACGGGGTCAATGACCACGCCGTTGCCAATCAAGTTGTCCACACCTTCGTGAAAAATACCGGAAGGGATGGTGTGCAAAACGTGCTTGATTCCGTTGAATTCCAAGGTATGGCCGGCGTTCGGTCCTCCTTGAAAACGCGCAACCACCTGGTATTCTTGCGTCAAGACGTCAACAATTTTCCCTTTTCCTTCGTCGCCCCATTGGAGGCCAAGCAGCACGTCTACGTTCATGGTGTTTTCTTTTTGGCGTAGAAGTACAGGGAATGCCCGGTAACCTCTACCCCGAAGACCTCTTCAATGGTCGATTTAATTTGTTGGATGCGCGGGTCGCAAAATTCCTTCACCTCGCCGGAGTCGGTTAGAATCAGGTGATCGTGTTGGCGGTTGAAATAACTTTTTTCGTACAGTGCCTGTCCTTGAGCGAATTGGTGTTTCCGAACCAAGCCGCACTGGAGGAGCAAATCCATGGTGTTGTACAGGGTAGCTCGGCTCACCCGGTAGTTCTTGGATTTCATGTTGAGGTACAAGGCCTCAATCCCAAAATGCTCGTCGCTGGCGTAAATTTCTTTGAGTATGGCATAGCGTTCGGGCGTTTTGCGCTGCCCGTTGGCCTCCAAAAAGTCCGTAAAAACTTGGCTGACCTGCTGGTAGGCTTGGTCATTCATTGGCTCCGGAATCAAGGTGCAAAGGTACAAAATTCACAATGCACAGAACTCGTTTATCGCACTAACTTGCACGGGTATGCTGAAAATAGTTCGCTTGCTCGGTGCAACGTTTGTGTTGCTGTGTTGGGCCGCGCCCGCGGCCAAGGCGCAAAGCAAAAAGGCCGTCGTTTTTTTTGAGAAAGCCCGCGCCGCCGCCTACGCAAAACAGTATTCCAGTGCTGTGGGATGGGCGGAGAAAGCACTCCAAAAAGACCCGTCCTACAGCGCCGCTGCTCTTTTGCGTGCGGACGTTTATTCCGTTTTGGGCCCCGTGGATTCAGCCTACAAGGCGTACCAGAAAGCGTTTGAAAAACACCAAGCCGGAAACGTGGCCTTGCTTCGATGGGGGCAATTGGCGCACAAAAACGAGCAGTACACCACCGCAGACTCGCTGTTTCAGGCCTGCATGCAGCGCGAAAAACCGGGTACCTCCATCCGCAAAATGGCCGAGCGCATGCAGCCCACGTCTGCCTTTGCTGCCAAAGCAGTGCGCAACCCCTTGCCGTACACCGTTTTTGATCTGGGCGACTCCATCAATCGAATGGAGTTGAACTACTTTCCGGTGCCGGTGGCCGCGGATTCTACTTTATTGTTCACGGGCAAGAACGACACCCGGTCCCCGTACGACGAAAACTTGTTTTTCAGCCGAATGAAAAAGGGCGGCGGTTGGACCGCCCCGCAGCTTCTACCGGGACGGGTCAATACCACTTCCAACGAAGGGGCGGTAGCCATCCGCGGGGACGGTCGGTACCTGGTATTCGCGGGTTGCGATCGGCCTGAGGGTCGGGGTTCCTGCGACTTGTACGGTTCCGTTTGGACCGCGCGCGGGTGGTCCGAACCCTTTTCCTTGGGAGACAGCATCAACACCCCGCAGTGGGAAACGCAACCTACCTTATCCTCGGACGGGCGAACGCTCCTATTCGTGCGCGCTCCCGAACGGGAAAAAGCCAATTCCACCATCTTTATTTGCACCCAGCGGCCCGACGGTTCCTGGAGTCGGGCCAAACCCTTGCCGGGCCCCATCAACACCCTGTACAACGATCTTTGTCCGCGTTTGCACGCCGACGGAAACACCCTCTACTTTTCCTCCGACGGCCACCCGGGTATGGGCGGTTTGGACTTGTTCGTTTCGCGCCGCCAAGCCGACGGCGGTTGGGGAGCCCCCACCAACATGGGCTTCCCCATCAACAGCCCCCAGGACGATTTTGGACTGGCGGTCTCCCCGGACGGAAAAACGGGCTATATGGGAAGGGGAGGTTTGTACGAAAATCGCGGTATTCGCCTCTTTGGATACGGCCTTCCGCGCGAGGTACAGCCGGAGCCCATTCAGTGGTTTGAAGCGGTAGCGGTAGACGACCAATCCGGCAAGACCTTGAAAGCGTCTTGGCGCTTGGAAGCGGACCGGCTGTTTCAAGGAACGGTCTTTGACGGCTCCAACTACAGCACCAGTCTTTTGCCCAATCGATCCTATTCGCTGCAAATTTCTGCGCCCGGTTACAACTTGGTGTCCGACCGCCTGGAAATCAACGCCGTAGGTACCCGCATCAAGAAGACCTACCGCTTGGTTCCGTTGGAAAACAACCAGCGTTTGGTGCTGCAAAATGTTTTATTCGATACGGACTCCACGCGCATCAATCCGGGGGCTGCCAGCGAATTGGACGCCTTGGCTCGCTGGTTGGCGGTCAACCCCCAAGTTTCATTGGTTTTGGAAGGCCATACAGACAACCAAGGCCCGGCTTCCTACAATCGGAGTTTGAGCCAGGGGCGTGCGAATGCGGTGAAACAGGCCCTGGTGGAACGCGGAATTGCCGCGTCGCGCACCGAAGCCAAAGGCTACGGCCCAGACCGTCCGGTGGCCACCAACGCAACCCCGGAGGGCCGGGCTTTAAACCGCCGAACGGAGCTGCTTATTCAAATAAAGTAATTGTTGAATCGTCATCAATATCGCTCTGGCCAACAATGTTTTAAATATCTCAAAAACTCCTGTTCTTTGGGGTTGTTGGCCGGTACGTAAAAGGGCTTCAAATCGGTGCGATCCGGAAAGTAGTTTTGCGGCGTAAAGTGGCCCGGAAAATCATGCGGATAGACGTAATCCACGCCGTAGCCCAAGTGCTTCATGGCCCGAGTGGGGGCGTTGCGCAGGTGCAGGGGTACGGAGGTTTGTGCCGTCGCTTCCGCTGCGGCCAGCGCGGCATCCATGGCCAAATACGACGCATTTGATTTGGGCGACGAAGCCAAGTACACAATGCACTGACCCAAGGGAATACGCGCTTCGGGCATGCCCAACTTCTCCACGGCGTCGAAGGTTGTGTTGGCCAAAACCAAGGCATTGGGGTTGGCGTTTCCAATGTCTTCGGAAGCGGAAATCAACAGCCGTCGCGCTATAAATTGAGGCGGTTCCCCACCCGCCAACATGCGGGCTGCCCAGTACAAGGCGGCATCGGGATCCGACCCCCGAATGCTTTTGATGAGCGCGGAAGCCAAGTCGTAGTGCGCTTCCCCGCCTTTGTCGTAGTGAACCACCATGCGCGTCCCCACCGACGCCACAAATTCGTTGGTCAACTCCGTTACGTTTTGCCCGGCAGCTTGCTCCAACACCCATTCCGTTTGGTTGAGCATTTTGCGCCCGTCGCCACCGGCCAAGGCCACCAAGGTTTCCCATTCCCGCACCGCAACATTAAGCGAACGCAGGTATTCGTCTTCCGCCAGGGCGCGTTCCGCCAATTGCTGCAATTCAGCATCGCTCAACGATTGCAAAACGTACAACTGGCAACGGGAAAGCAGGGCCGGAATGACTTCAAAGCTGGGGTTTTCCGTGGTGGCACCCACCAAGGTGACAACCCCTTTTTCCACGGCGGCCAATAAGGCGTCTTGCTGCGCTTTGGAAAATCGATGGATCTCGTCGATGAACAGCAAATGTCCGTTGGTGGAGCGGAAAAGCGAATTTTGCTCGGCTTGCTGCAGGACCTCGCGCACCTCTTTAACTCCAGAAGAGATGGCGCTCAAGGCCGTAAAGCCCATGCCGGTTTCGCCGGCCAAAAGCAAGGCCAAGGTAGTCTTTCCAACCCCCGGAGGGCCCCAAAGCAGAAGGGAGGGCAGGCGTTTGGTTTGGATGGAGGCCGTCAGCGCGCCGCGTTCCCCAACCAAGTGGCTTTGTCCTACCAGATCCGCCAATTGCTGCGGCCTGCGTCGCTCTGCTAAAGGAATGCGCTTTTCCATGGGTCTAAAGTACCTCAGATCGCGGTACCAAAAATCGTTCGTTACAGGAGACCTTCAACGCCCATGCCAAAAAGGGCGTAGTCGTACTTTACGGGATCGCTGGGGTCCAGCTTGCGCAATGCAGCATCCAACTCCAACACGGCCCGCGCATCCGTTGCGGTTCGTTGCAACAATCCCAACGAACGGGCCACTCGACCGGAGTGTACGTCCAAAGGACAACTCAACTTGGATTTTGGCAAGTGGGACCAGATTCCCAAATCCACTCCGCCCGCGGCGGGACGAACCATCCACCGCAAGTACAAGTGCAAGCGTTTGGCAGCCGATCCCGCAGCAGGGGATGCCACGTGCTTGGCCGTTCGCGCGGGCGCTTCCGCTGCCTCCAGAAAAGCCGAGCGAAATCGATCTACGGCGTGAAAATAGTTGATTTCCGATTCTTTGGGTTGAAACAAAGGAGCCAAGCTCCCGTGTTCTTGGTGGAGTCGACGCAAACCCCGAACAAAAACGCGCCCGTCTTCTGGAAGAAACGTCCGGTGCCCCGGTTTCCACTGCGCCAGTTCCCGGCCCGACGCCTGAAGCACAAAATCCCCCGGGGCGTCGTCCATGGAGGAGAAAAGCTTCTCCAAACTGGCCCGGATGGATTTCCGCTGCCCCCAGGCCCACACCGCCGCAAAAAGTCCTGCCACCTCCGCGTCCCACGCCCGTTCCGCGTACCGCCGAGGGAACTCTACGGGGTCGTCCACGGCAAATTTGGGATGCTCAAAGGCCGACGCTTTCTCGTTTAAAAAGATGCGCAATTCATCGCTGGAATCTTCCAATCGATTCAAATTCAGATCGTTCATTCGGAAATGGTGCCGGCCACCAAGTGCACCCGGCGATCCGCCAGGGCTGCCAATCGTTCCGAATGCGTGACCACGATGGCCCCAACGCCCCATTCGGCTACGGCCTGACGCAGTAAATCGTGCAGGGCTGCGGCATTACCCGCGTCCAGATTGCCCGACGGTTCGTCCGCAAGCAACAATTTAGGTTTGTTGTGCAGTGCCCGGGCCACCGCCACACGTTGCTGTTCGCCCCCAGAAAGCGCATTGGGCTTGTGGTCCATGCGGTCTTCCAAGCCAAAGGCTTTCAACAAATTCGCGGCGCGCTCCAAGGCTTCTGGCTTGCTTTTGCCGGCCAAAAAACCAGGCATGGCGGCATTCTCCAGCGCGGTAAAATCCGGCAGTAAATGGTGGAATTGAAACACAAAACCAACGGAATGGAGGCGAAACTGATCTTCCTGTTTCGCGGAAGTCGGGTAGGGGACTCCCTGAAATTCCAAACTACCAAAATCCGGCCGATCGAGTCGACCCAATAAATTCAATAAGGTGGTCTTCCCAGACCCAGAGGCCCCCAAGATGGCAACCAATTCACCGGAATGGACTTCCAAATCAATTCCCCGCAGCACGTCTACGTTTCCGTAGCGTTTTTTTAGCCCGTGGGCACGAAGGAGAGGCGCGTTCATTTGCCAAAGGTAACCTACCTTTGCACTCGGAAAAAAGCAATAACCATGAACCTTCACGAGTACCAAGGAAAAGCACTGTTGAGTGGCTACGGTGTACGCACCCAGCGCGGCATTGTTGCACATACCCCCGATGAAGCGGTAGAAGCCGCCAAAAAATTGGCCGAAGAAACGGGTACGGGTTGGTTTGTGGTCAAAGCCCAAATCCACGCCGGTGGGCGCGGAAAAGGCGGTGGCGTCAAACTGGCCAAGAGCCTGGACGAAGTGCGCGAAAAGGCCAGCGCCATCTTGGGCATGCAGCTGATCACCCCCCAAACGCCCCCCGAAGGGAAGAAAGTGCACATGATCTACATCGCTGAAGACGTGTACTACCCAGGCCCCAGCCAAACCAAGGAATACTACATGTCCGTATTGTTGGACCGTCAAAAGGGTCAAAACACGGTAGTTTACAGCACGGAAGGTGGCATGGACATTGAGGAAGTTGCCGAGCACACGCCCGAACGCATCTTCAAGGAAGTAGTAGATCCCACCGTTGGTTTGCAGCCCTTCCAAGCGCGCAAAATTGCCACCAATTTGGGTTGCACCGGAGGTGCATTCAAGGAAATGGTTGCCTTCGTACAAAGTCTGTACACGGCCTACGTGTCCATCGACGCCTCTTTGTTTGAAATCAACCCCGTGTTAAAAACGTCCGACGACAAGATCATTGCGGTGGACGCCAAGGTTTCTTTGGACGGAAACGGTTTGTTCCGCCATCCAGAATTGGCTGCGTTGCGCGATTTGCGCGAAGAAGACGCCACGGAAGTAGAAGCGGGTGAAGCCGGTCTGAATTTTGTAAAATTGGACGGCAACGTGGGTTGCATGGTGAACGGTGCCGGCTTGGCCATGGCCACCATGGACATCATCAAGATGGCCGGCGGAAGCCCCGCGAATTTCTTGGACGTGGGCGGTACTGCCGACGCCAAGCGCGTGGAAACCGCGTTCCGAATCATTCTTCAGGATCCCAACGTCAAGGCCATTCTGGTCAATATTTTCGGTGGAATCGTCCGGTGCGACCGCGTAGCCCAAGGAATTGTGGATGCGTACCGTTCCATCGGTGAGATTCCCGTTCCCATCATTGTTCGCTTGCAGGGCACGAATGCCGAGGAAGCCAAGGCTTTGATCGACAACAGCGGTTTGACGGTGTATTCGGCCATCGCACTCAAGGAAGCAGCAGATTTGGTGCAGTCTTTGGTTAAGTAATACAACCTAACTATTTTACGGTGAGCATCTTGGAGCTAATTTCCTCGGTGCTCACCGTTTTTTTTGTGCTCGGTGCTGCGCACCAGAAAACAGGGTCCTGGCCCGTCGGTATTGCGGGCACCTTGCTGGCCATTCCTCCTTACTTAGAAGCCGGACTGGTTGCAGAGGCCCTTCTGCAGGCGGTCTACGCCGTCTTGGGCGCATGGGGATGGTTTGCTTGGCGAGCGGATCGCGTCAATCAAAGCTTCGGCGCGGAAATTCCTCAGTGGATGACGTCGGTGGAGCGGTTCAAAGCGCTCGTTCTTTTTGCCTTGCTGTGGATGGTTTCTGGCTGGGTTTTCTGGAGCTCCAGTGTGTTGCCCGTTTTGGATACCGCCCTGTTGTCTGCAGGCCTCGTGGCAACGGGGTTGGAGGCAAAAAGGAAAATGGAGGCGTGGCCCTTGTGGTTCGTAGCGAACGCCCTGAGTTCGTTTGTTGCGGTGCAACGCGAAATGTGGGCATTCGCAATCCTGTACCTGGTCCTGACGGTGCTCAGCGGCTACAGCTACACTAAATGGTCTCGCTCAAGGAATTCAGCCACTGCCGAAACGCATTGAAGGCGTCGGCGTCGATACCGTGCCCCAACCACTTGAACCGGTGGTAATCCACGAGGATTCCACTTTGTTTTTGGAGCTCATCGTAGGTGGTGTCTGGCCAGGCAATGGGGATGACTTGGTCCTCTTCTCCGTGCGACGCCCACAAGGGGGGAACACGCTCTGCGCTGGGAATGACGGGGGTTAAATCGCGGTTCCAATAACCGGAAAATGCGGCAACACCTCGGATTTTTGAGGGCGCCTGTAGCACCGTGGCCAAAGACAGAATGGCGCCCTGCGAGAATCCCACCAAAATCGGTGGAAGTAAGGCATGTCCCGCAGCAGCAGGCAATGCCTCCAATGCTCCAAGCAGCTGGTCAATGGCTTGTTCCGCTTCTTCGTGGTTGGACCACTCAGACCGTGGTTTTTCAAAATCAATGGAAAACCAAGCACGGCCGCCTTGCGCCAAAGCAAGAGGCGCACGCATCGAAAAAACTGCTGATTGGGCCGGGAAGAACCGTTCGAATGAAAACAAATCGTCTTCGTTGCTCCCGTATCCGTGAAGCAAAACGAAGGAGGGCAGGGGATTCCCTGCCGAATGGGGGTCCGACGGGCCTCTAAATTTGGCCAATAGTCCGTTTAACTCCATTCTACTACATCCCAAGTGTTGTCCGGCAGCATGCGAACCGCGTGCACAAAATTGCCGGGATTTCGAGTGGAACCCGCCCATTCCTGCGGAGAAACCACACGCAAAACGTATTCCCCTTCCAACTCATACAAAAAGTAGGTGTGGAGCATGACCGGTTTGAATCCCATACGCGCCTGGTAAATCCACTGGGCAAGTTCTTTTCGACGTTGTATGGCTGCGGCCTGCTGTGCCAAAAGTTCCATTTGACTGCGGATCTGGCTCATTTGGGCGTCGGTCTGCCAATTCATGGCATCGCGCCCTTGGGCCGCAACAACTCCAGCGTCCGTTGGAACGATGGGAGGGCTACCTACGTGGTGTGCGTAGGGGAGTAGGCCCGGACGATCCGTGGTTTTGTCCGCGTCTATGGGGTTGGTGAAATCAGATGGCACGGTACAAATTTAGGACTTTACTTCACCAGCTTCCGGATAAACGCCAAAAAGCTCGGTCGCCGCCTGAAAACGATGCGCAAAAATTTGGTTCAATTTGGGAAGCACCAACCAAGGGTGCACCAAATCTCCCAAAGGGCCCAACGGAAGTTGGTAGGAAACGGTGTCGTGCATCAGCACACCACCGGGAATTTCTTCAAAAAAATGCTCGTGGTGCCAAATGCGGTACGGCCCAACCCTCTGTTCATCTACAAAATAAGAATGCTCCCGAACCTGGGTTATTTCCGTGGTCCAATTCATGGGAATGCCCAAAAGTGGCTTGACCTTGTAGTGAATGAACAGTCCAGGGTACATTTTTTCCGGACACTCCCCTACAATATCAAAACCCATGTAGGTGGGGGTAATGCGCTTGAGGTTTTTGGGACTGGAGAAAAAATCCCAGGCCTCGGCCAGAGATATGGGAAGCTTTTGGGAGCGTCGTATCGTATATACCATGCACGTTTAACGCGGTGAAGGCGGTAAATGTTTCTGTCCGTTCAGAAACCTTCTACCCGTCTATTCGCCGATTATGGAGTCAACAGCTCTTCCCAAAGCACCTGACCCATGCGGTCCAAGTACGCTGCCCGAAGGTTACCGCTGCCGTCCAACTCCAACAATCCGTAGTTGTAATCGGTCACGACGCTGGTAGGGTCTAAGTGAATGTTTGCTTCAACCTCTTTGGGAGTGGGCGCAAACAACTTGGAAGACAATGCGGAACTCGTGTACTCGACCAACATCTTTCCAGAGGGCAGCAGGAGTCGATTGGTTTCGGAATGGTGGCGATCACCGGTCAACAACACAACCCGTTTTTGTGGCGCGCGGTCCAGCAGATCCAGAAAACGCTTCCGTTCGGGGAAACGCACGTAATTCTCAAAGACGTGGGCCTCGTTCAGTACTTGGGAACCAACGGCCACCAAAACAACGGTTGCGTCTTGGTGCTCCAACAAAACAGATTCCAACCAAAGCAGTTGCCCATTGCCCAACATTTGCGTGCCCACAGGACCGCGGTGAGACCGATTGTCTAAGCCTACAATCAATAGATTTCCCCGTCGTTCCAACCAACGTAAATCGCCGTATTTATTCAGTTTGGTTGGCGTTTCCTTCCAGAATTTAGAAAATACTTCTTGGCTCTCTTTGCGGTATACAAAAGAGCTGTCTGAATCGTTTGGACCGTAGTCGTGATCGTCCCAAATGGCGCGTTGCGGTAGGTCCTGTAAAAACGATTTGACTCGTGGGTTGGAGAAGCGATTTTGTACCGCTTCTTTCATGCCCTTTGGGGATGCATAATCAGCTTTTTCGTAGTAAACGTTGTCTCCCAACCAAAGGAAGAGATCCGGTTTCGTTTTTGTTGCAATTGTAGTAAGAATGCTGTCGCCTTTTTCACCCACATAATCCGCACACGAGCCAAAGGCTATGCGGTGCGAAGTTTGCGCTTGAGTTGCTATCCCGGCCAGTGCTAAGGACCCCAAGAAAATTACCTTCCAAATCATGAGGCCAAAGTAAGCAGCAGATGTTAAGTTTGTGGTGTCTCATGGTATCCATTCAACATTTCCTCAACCAACCCCGGTACCGGCCGTGGAGCCAGTGGGAAGAACGCCTGGAGTCAGCATCTGTTGACTGGACGCGTGAGTTGCTGGGTACCAGCGAAGAAGGTCGGCCTCTTTGGGCGTTTACCTTGGGTAGCGGTCCGATTACACGCTTGGCGTGGGCGCAAATGCACGGCAACGAGCCAACGGCAACCCGTGCCTTGTTGCGGATCATGAACGAAACAAAAACGCTACCCGACGGAGAATCGTGGACGTTTTTCCCCTTGGTCAATCCCGATGGAGCTGACCGTTTTACCCGAGCCAATGCACTGGGCGTAGACATTAACCGCGACGCGAAAGATCGCACGTCGCGCGAAGCCCAAGTCCTTTGGGACTGGATCCAACACCACCAACCCACGATCGCATACAATTTGCACGACCAACGTTCTTGGTTTGGCCTGCCCAATTCCAACCGACCGGCAACCTTCTCCGTACTCGCGGCACGTGCAAATCCGGAAGGGGCAACAACCCCCGCGGTCCGTGCGGCTCAGGGAGCAGCAGGCGATTTAGCACATATTTTCCAAGAGTTATCCGACCTCCCCACCACCACTTTTGACGACTCCTTTTATCCGGGGGCGTTTGGAGAGAACGTCCAAGCTTCAGGAATTCCCGTGGTTTTGGTTGAAACCGGCAGTCATTTCAGCGGTTACGACCGTACGCAGCAAGTTGCCTGGTTGGCCGAAGGTTTACTGCGCCATTGGACGTTCCCACAAGATCGTATTGAATACTATCGATTGCTGGAGCAAGCGGATTCCGGTCGTTTTGATGTGGTTTTGACGAGCGCAGATCCTGTAGATCCAACCGATTTGGCCTTTGTTGCTTCAGAACGCATGGAACAAGGAAGTAGCGTTCTTTTTTGGGAGCTGGCCGCTGTGGGAAGTGGTCTGGCGCAACA
>CANHXZ010000054.1 GCA_947464785.1 Flavobacteriales bacterium
ATTCCAGGAAAGGTTAACGGCGCGCAGGATCAGATGCGCACCATCCAGCCGTGCACGTCTTCCGCACGACCGTGGCGAATGTCTGCCAATGCCTTTTTTACGCGCTGGGCCACTCCGTCTTGAGGAGCCGGCACGTCAATCATCTTGCCTTGGTACCCAATGCCGTCGATGGGGCTTACCACGGCTGCGGTTCCCATGCCAAAAGCCTCTTGCAAGGTGCCTTTTTGGGCGTGCTCCTGCAACTCGTGCACGGAAACTTTGCGCTCCTCAACCGGCATGCCCCACGATCGGGCAACCGTCAAGATGGAATCGCGCGTGATGCCCGCCAAAATGCGGTCCGTCAGCGCAGGAGTCACCAGAACACCGTCCAGAACAAAGGCCACGTTCATGGTCCCCGCTTCCTCCAAGTAGGCGTGCTCCACGTGGTCCGTCCATAAAACTTGGTTGAAACCTTCCTTTTGGGCCTGTGCGGTGGCGTAGAACGCACCGCCGTAGTTGCCCGCGGCTTTGGTGTAACCCACACCGCCGGAGGCCGCACGGGTGTAGTGGTCTTCAATTTTAACCTTTACCGGTTGTGCGTAGTAGGCCCCTACGGGTCCGGTTAAGATCGCAAAAGTGTATTCCTCGGACGGTCGGGCCGTGATGAATTCCGACGAACCGAACAAGAAGGGACGAATGTACAAACTCATGTCTTCGCCGGTGGGCACCCAAGCCTCGTCCACACGGAGCAATTCCAAAAGGCCTTCTAGGAAGATTTCCTTGGGAATTTCCGGGATGAGGAGGCGCGAGCCGGACCGATTCAACCGAGCCCAGTTGGCTTCCGGACGAAACACGGCCACGTGCCCGTCGTCTTGGCGGTACGCCTTCATGCCTTCAAACACCGCCTGGCCGTAGTGCAGGGCGTGCAGGCCCAAACCGTGGTGCATGGCACCATAAGGTTTGATCCGTCCTTCGCCCCAGGCACCGTGGTTAAACACGACATCAAAGGTGTGGTCAGAGATGTGTTGACCAAATCCAATGTTCTGGAAATCAATAGTATTGATACGTGATTCTGCGGCGCGTTGGATGTTCATGGTTCCTTGTTCTAAGCGTATGCGGGGTTCTGAGCCTCCCCAAGAAGCGCAAAGGTACTTCATTCGGAACTTTTGTATCTTTGTTGGATGAAAAAATCACTTCTTTTTGCGGGCGCAACGGCTTTGCTGTTGGCGGCCTGCCAGCCCTCGGGCGAAGCTGCTGACAACCGTTCGTTCGCCTATTTTGGGGACACCATTGAAACAGCGGGAGCCTTGTCTCCAGAGGCGTTGCTGGAACAGTTAAAGACGTCGGACTCCATTGCGGCCACCGTTGAGGCTTCCATCGACGGCGTTTGCCAAGCAAAGGGTTGCTGGATGGACTTGAACATGGGCAACGGACAGACGATGACCGTACGCTTCAAAGACTACGCCTTCTTCGTTCCCATGGACGCCACGGGTAAGAAAGCAGTGGTCTCTGGCTACGTGAAAGTGGACACCCTGAGCGTGGATTGGTTGAAGCACAAAGCATCCGATGCCGGCAAGTCTCAGGCCCACATCGACAGCATTACCGAGCCACGCGTGGAGTACAGTTTCTTGGCCAACGGCGTAGCCATTGAGGCCGAAGCGGCGAAAAAATGAGTCCACGTACGATTGCGAGCCTAGCGGCATTGGGCCTATTTGGTTTGTTGGCCGCCTGTTCCAACAAGGCGGACCAAGCCAAGGAGCAAGCTATTTCGGCAACCGAGGCAGGCACGATGTACCAAGCCAGTGAATTGGCGGCGCTGATGCGCGCCATGGCTTCCGGTCACGAAGCCAATAAGGCCAAGTTTGCCGCCGGAGAATGGGACGCCGATGTGCTGCGCAACTGGCGCGAAGTGCACGCCAACATGCAGTCCGCGCAAGCCACCAAACCCAACGAGATAGGGGAGGTGTTTCGCGAAAAATCCTCCGAGTATTTGGAGCGAATGGACGCGGTGATTGGCCTGGTGGAAGCCAATGCGCCCCAATCGGAAAAACGCGATGCGTACAATGCCTTGATTGAAACCTGCGTGGCGTGCCACCAGCAGCACTGTCAGGGTCCCATTCCGCGCATCCAAAAAATGAAGTTGCCCGCCGATGCCGCTACTGGAAACGAATGATCAATCGTTTTCGTGGATCGATGAGCGCTTTGGAGTTCCGTACCACAGCCGACGTGGCGCGTGGACCGAAAGTCAACACGTTTACCTAACGCGGGGCTGGGAAACCGCCTGGACCGCCTACCAAGCGGAGCTGGATCCTCAGGATTCAGCTCCGTTTTTTGCTTTGGAACTGGGCTACGGCACCGGTTTGAATGCGGCCCTAGTGGCGCATTGGATGGAAGAAAACGCTCCGGAATCTCCCTACGTGTACTGGTCTTTGGAGAAGCATCCGCTGCTTCCGGAGGAAGAAGCGGCCTATTGGGACGCCTTAGTGTCTGCCCGGCCGGACGCACTGCTGCTGCGCGACGCACTGCGCCGCGCCCGCGAGGCCCAACGCATTCGCATCCTGCACGCCGACGCCTTGGCCTGGTTGGCGTCCGACGAGGCCCAAAAATCCCCCAAATTTCGGTTGTTTCTCTACGATGCCTTTGCCCCCGCCTCGCAACCGGAGTTGTGGACGCCGTCCGTTTGGCAGGCACTGTACCAACGAGCAGCGCCCCGGGCGCTGTGGGTTTCCTACTGCGCCAAAAGCAGTGTAATAAAAGGATTAAAGACCGCCGGTTGGCATCCGGAGCGGTTGCCCGGACCTCCCGGAAAAAGGCAGATGCTACGAGCGTGGACCCCCGGTCCCGGCAGGCGTTGGGTGGAGCGCGTGTACGGACTCCTGCTTTGGGACGGGTGCATTTTGGTGTCTCGGGAGCGATTTCGCGGGCGCGAGTTGGTCAAATTCCCCGGTGGAGGGATGGAGCCGGGCGAGGACGCCCCCACGGCCTTGAAACGCGAGTGGATTGAAGAATTAAATTTCCCCGTGAACGTTGGCGTTCGTTGGGGATCCGCACCGCATCCGGTTCCAAGCGCCTTCGATCCCGCCGCGGATGTTTGGGTGCACTTCTACATTGTGAAGCCGCAGAATCAGCGGTATTCCGACGTCCCCGTCCAAAATTGGGTTTCTCCCTTACCGGAGGGTTCCCACGATGTGGAACAATGTTCGTGGGTGGCGTTGGACGCCCTGAATCCTGACGAATTTACGTTTGCCGCAGACCAAGCGGTGGCACGCCAAATCAAATCCGGCTGGACTCCGGGGGGGCTGACCTCCCACGATTCAATTTAGCACCCCGGGAAGGGGAAGAGGCGCCTCAGCGCACTTTGGCCAACCAACTGTTTTCCGGAAGCGCCCTTCGCGAATCCAACCACGCGCCCTTGGTGCTGGCCGTGGTGTCCGCCAAGTAGGTTTCTGCCGGCCACAGCTTGTTTTCCCATGCTTTTTTAGCACTCCCTACGGACCATTTCTCCCAGCCGTTCGGCCCCACAACCCAAACGAAGAGTCGGTTCGTGAGGCTCAATTGAAGGCCTTGTTCCAGTTGCTGCACGGCGCGCAAGGACTTGTCTATGCTGCAGCCGGAGGCCGACGATTCGTGGGTGTCCAGGGCGATTACCACAAAACGGTGATCAAATACGCTGGCTGCTGCGCGCAGGGCGGCACCGTGGGAGGTCCAGTCCGTCGTAAAGGCCTGGAGATCGTGTTCGATTCGGTCTACCTCGGCGTCCGTCAGGGCGCGGTCGGCGGCGTACACCCAAATTCGGGCGTCGTTCGGCAAGGAATCAAACGAGGTCGTCGGCACGGGCAATCAATTCAGCGATGTCCAGAACCTCTACGTTTCCTTCCTGTTGGAAGTGTTTGGTTCCGTCGGTGAGCATGGTGTTGCAGAACGGGCAGCCGGTGGCGATGATGTCCGGTTGCAGCGCCAGGGCTTCTTCCGTTCGTGCCACATTGATGTCTTGGCGTCCGGGTTCCGGCTCCTTGAACATTTGCGCACCGCCGGCGCCGCAGCACAGTCCGTTTTTCCGACTGCGCTTCATTTCCAGCATTTCGCCCTCCAGCGCAGCAAGAACGGCCCGCGGAGCTTCGTATTCGCCGTTGGCCCGACCCAAATAACAGGGGTCGTGGTACACGATTTTCTTGCCCTCAAATTTTCCGCCCTCCACGCGCAAACGGCCGGATTGCAGCAGTTCTTGCAGGAATTGGGTGTGGTGCTTCACCGAATAGTGTCCGCCGAGCGCCGGGTATTCGTTCTTTAGGGTGTTGAAGCAGTGGGGGCATGCCGTGACCAACGATTGAATGCCGTACGCGTTGAGCACTTCGATGTTTTGAAGGGCCTGCATTTGGAACAGGAATTCGTTGCCCGCGCGTTTGGCGGGATCCCCGGTGCACCCCTCTTCGGAGCCCAGGATGGCAAACGACACGCCAGACTTGTGCAGCAGGCGCGCAAAAGCCTTGGTGATTTTCTTGGCGCGGTCGTCAAAACTACCGGCGCATCCGGTCCAAAAGACCACTTCCGGCAGTTCGCCAGCGGCCGCAAATTCAGCGACGGTTCGAATGGTTAAGGTATCCCCCATATCAGTTCAGTTCTTGCGCCCAGCGGCCCTTGTCTGCTTGTGCAAACGGCCACGGTGCTCCGTTGTTTTCCAAATTGGTCATCATGGCGTTCAAACCGTGCGGAGCACCGGATTCTTCCATAACGATGTACTGCCGCATTTGCACAATGATGTCCAAGGGGTCAATGCCAATGGGGCAGGCCTCCGTGCACGCGTTGCACGTGGTACAGGCCCACAATTCTTCGCGGGAAATGCCGTGGTCCAGGAGGGACAAGCCGTCTTCGGGTTGGTAGTTTTCCAGCCGATCCCGGGTGGCCATCATGATGCGACGGGGGCTCAGTTTTTTGCCCGTTTGGTTGGCGGGGCAGGCTTCCGTGCACCGTCCGCATTCCGTACACGTGTAGGCGTTCAATAGGTTCACCCAGTGCAAATCCACCACGTCCTTGGCGCCAAATCGCGCCGGAGCGTCGCCAGCCGGGGGGGCGTAGGAAGGATCCAGCATGGCCTTGACCTCGTGCGTGACGCTGGGCATGGAGTCCAGTTGTCCCTTGGGGGTTAATTTGCTGTAGTAGGTGTTGGGGAAGGCCAGTACGATGTGGAAGTGCTTGGAGTAGGGGAGGTAGTTCAGAAAGGCTAAAATCCCAACCCAGTGAAACCACCAGGCACCCGTAACCACGGCATGCAGTGAAGATTCGGAAAGGCCGGACAACAAAGGCACCAGGAACCCAGAGATGACGTAGGTAGTGCCTCCGGGCAAGGCCGCTTCCGCGGCGTTCATGAGCAGCAATGCGCCCATCAAAACGACCTCAACCACCAAAATGGTGGTGGCGTCTTTTTGCGGAAATCCCGCTAGGTCCGGGTGCTGCAAGCGCGGCACGCGCGAAACGAACCGTCGGGTCAAAAAGACCACACAGGCGGCCAGCACCAAAAACGCCAAAACCTCAAAGAAATGGAGGGCGGCCGTGTAAACGGAACCCAGGTACGGTTGGAAGAATCGGTGCGTACCGGCAATGCCGTCCACCAGCATTTCCAACACTTCAATGTTGATCAGTACAAAGCCAACGTACACCAAAAGGTGCAAGAGGGCCGGCAAGGGTTTGGCGCCCATTTTGCTTTGGCCCAAGGCCACGCGCGCCATAGTGGCCCACCGTTCGCCGCTGCGGTCCTGCCGATCCACCGGTTGCCCCAGGTTGATTTTGGCGCGAATGAGGCGCACCTTCCGCGAAAAAGCCCAACCGGCAGAGCCCGTAAGGGCCAGGAAGAGAAGTGTAGAAATACCCATTATTCTTCAGATTTTTCGTCGTTGTTGCGTTTTCCAAAGGGCGCAAGATAACGACGCGGATGGGCCCGGAAGTCCGTCAGCAGTTTTTCCAAGGAAACCACCGCTTCGTCCACATTTCGGTACAGTTTTTCGTCGTGCACCAACAAACCCAACGTGCCTTTTCCGGCGGCAATTTGACCGGTGATGGCCGCCAACTGCGTGCTCGTTTGTTCCAGCTGAGCCAGGGTTTGCTTCAGGTTGGCGGCAGCCAAGGTGTCTGTGATGGCCGCAGCGTTGTTCATCACCCGCTCCAGTTCGCCCGAATTGGCGGCCAGCGTTTGCCCCAGTTTGTCCAGGTTGGTGAACAGTCGGTCCAGCTTGGCGCGGTTGTCCGCCAACAGTCCGTCGGTGTTTTTAGTGATGCCCTCCAGGTGGTCCAAACTATTTTCCAAGCTCAATACGGAAGTACGGAAAGCGCGTTCGGTTTTGGGGTCCAGGAATCCGGTAAGTACTTGGATGGCGGTGTCCAAAGAGCCCATGAGTTTTTCCGCCTTCAGTTTGATGGGGGCCACTTCAGCATTGATGGTTTCCGTGATTGACACTTCGAAGTCGCCCTGAAGGGTGTCGCCGCTTGCGGCACTTTTTGAGGCGTCTCCCAGCAAAAGGACCACCATTTTCTCGCCCAGCAAACCGTCGGAGGAGATGCGCGCCACGGTATTGGCGGGAACGGGGTAGTCGTTGGAAACGACGATTTTGGCAATCAGCCGACCGCTGAGGTCCGGATGAAAATACAAATCGCCCACTTGGCCCACTTGAAAACCGTTGATGGTGACCGGGTTGGCCTTCATCAGTCCCTGGGCGTTGTTGTACACGGCGTAAAAGATCCGTTCGGATTTGAAGACGTCGTTGCCTTTCAAGAACGAGATGCCCCAGTAGAGGCCGGCCACGGTCACCACGACCAACGCGCCGGCAACAAATTCTTTGGAGGGACGAATTTTGAGCATGGCTGAGGTTTAGGGAGTGGTTTGGGCGCGCGCGTCGGCAACAGGAATTTTAAGGGACCCGCGAAATGCCACCAAAAAAGCATCTGGAAAACCGCTTTTCTTCGCAACACCCAAGAGTTGGAGCGCTTCCGCTTCGGTGGTAAATCCTTTGGAGTAGAACTTGTACAGCTTGCCATCCAAAACGCGTTGCACCGGGAGTACGGCTGCAAATACGGGATCGGTCTCTGATTTGGCGGTTCCTGAGGTAGACAATTGCACCCGGAAGACCACCGCGGGCTTCTCTGCTTCAACGAGCCCGGGGACGGGGTCCGAAGGTGCCGTAGGAGTTGTTTCCGACGTGGTTGGTACCGCAGGCTCGGGCGCGGGAACCTCAGATACCGGAACGGTGGACGAAGATTTGGCGGTCAACGGATAGGGAAGGGCGGGTACATCGCCGGACGCCGGTGTGCTGCCCGGTTTTGGGAGTTGAGACTCAAGAAGAGACTGAGTGGGGACGGCGACGCCTTCGCGACGGGCCTTGTACTGAGCAAATGCGCGGTAGATTCCTTCGGCCATCGTGTGCTGCCCGTCCGCGCTCATCAGAAAATCTTCTTCCGCATTGTTGGTGGTGAAGCCTAATTCAATCAGTACCGACGGCATGGAGGTGCGGCTGGTGACGTACAGCGGCTGCTGGCGCACGCCTCGGTCCTTCCGGCCGATGACGGTGCGGAAGTCGTCTTGCACCGTTTGGGCGAACTGGATACTTTGCGCCTGATAAGCGCGTTGAAAGAGCGTGAGTGCAATGTACGTTTCCGGCTTGCGGGGGTCAAATCCCTCGTACTTGTCTTCAAAATTATCCTCCATGAGAATTACGGAATTCTCGCGCAGGGCCACTTGGTTTTCGTCGTCGTGGTCTTTACCCATTACATAAGTCGACGCCCCGTAAGCGGCATGATTTTCCGCGGCGTCGCAGTGGATGGAGATGAAAAGATCTCCCTTTTCTCGATTGGCAATGGCGGTGCGCTCGTAGAGTTCCAAAAAACGGTCGTCGGACCGGGTCCAGATCACTTCCACACCCGGAAGGCGCTGCTGAATCAATTGACCTACCTGCCGCGCTACGATCAGCGCCACGTCTTTTTCCTTTCTGCTGTAGCGCCCAGTGCCCAGGTTTCCCGGGTCTTTTCCGCCGTGTCCGGCATCAATTATTACACGGTCCACCAAGTTGTCTGGAGCAACAGGCGGCCGAAAACCGGCCAGGGGCAGAAAAAAGGCGAGGCTCGTCACCGCCGCCATGCGGACAAAGCCTTTCATTTTTGGTACTTTTGACGGTTCATGCGGTTCTTTACAAAAATAGCGCTTTTGCTTGGATTATGGGCAGCGACTACCCCAACTTGGGGCCAGTCCGGCGGGGCGTCGCTCAGCGGACCGGTGCAGTGGGGAACCGAAGCCGATCGCGGCCGCACGGAAGTGAATCCCAAAGACCGTACCGTTTTGCTGACCCACAAGGCCTGGGTGCAGTATTCGGGTTTGGATTTGCGGGCCGGCGAGATTTTCATTGACTTCAACAACAGCCTATTAACGGCGTATGGGGTGCGGGACTCGTCGGGCAAAATGGGGCAATTCCCCGTCTTTAAAGAAGGAGAACGAACGCTGTACGCGGACACCATCCGCTACCATTTGGGCACGGGAAAGGGATGGATCAAAAGCGCCAACACGCAAGAAGGCGGGGGGTATCTGCACGGCGGCCAAGCCAAAATGATTTCCGACAGCAGTTATTTTTTGGCGAACAACACGTTCAGCACGTGCAACCACGAAAAGCCCCACTTTGCCATCGTGACCCAGCGCGCCAAGTTGGACGTGGGGAAACGCATCGTCACCGGGCCAGCTTATTTAGAAATTGCCGGCATTCCAACCCCGTTGGCGTTGCCCTTTGCCTTCTTTCCGATGGCGGAAAAACGGGCGTCGGGCTTTTTGTTGCCCAATTTTTCAGACCGACGCGAGTGGGGTTTGGGCCTGACGGGGCTGGGCTACTACTTTGTGCTGAACGACTACCAGGACCTGCGTTTGACCGCGGATTTTTACAGCCAAGGTTCTTGGGCGGTGCAGGCGGCCTCCAGTTACCGCGTTCGGTATAAGTTCAACGGAAATTTCACGTTCAACGTCAACCGAATTCGTTTTGGCGATCCGCGTTTTGCCGGGACCGGTGCCTACCAGAACTCCACGGATTTTCGCGTGGGTTGGACGCACAACCAGGACCCCAAGGCCCGCCCCGGCTTCCGGTTTTCTGCCAAAGTAGACCTGGCGAGCGGTGCGTTTTTCAAGAACGCCACCACGGATCCCAACCAATTCCTAAAAAACGACCTGTCGTCCTCCATTTCCGCCACCAAAACCTGGAGCGGCACTCCGTTTTCCTTGAGCGCTGCCCTGCGCCATCGGCAAAACAACCAGAAAGGGACCCTAACCCTGAACGCGCCGGAGGTCAACTTTGCCATGATGCGCATACAGCCCTTCCGACGCCTAGACGGCGGGGGTGCTGCGTGGTTGCGGGATTTTGGCATTCAGTACGGCCTCAATGCGCGGAACGAATGGAACGGGTTGATCTCGGAAATCCAAGACCCAGCGGCACTTTTAGCCCGGGACCGAATCAAGGCGGGAGCGTCGCACGCCGTATCGTTCTCCACCAATGCCAAACTGTTCAAATTCATCACCTTAAGCCCGTCGGCCAGTTACAACGAACGGTGGTATCCGTACCGACTGTCTTATTCCTACGATTCGGTGCGTCAAGCCGTGCAAACGGACACGGCCCGCGGATTTTTTGCGGTTCGGGATTATGGGGCGCAAGCCGCGTTGTCCACTACCGTCTACGGACTGTACAAAATGAAATGGGGCCCCTTATCTGCCGTGCGGCACGTGGTATACCCTACGGTTTCCGCACGCATTGCCCCGGAATTTACCCGCCCGGAGTGGGGCGCCTTTCAACAAGTCCAAACGGATTCGGCGGGCACCACCTCCTTCAAGAGCCGGTTTACGGGAGGCGATTTTCTGTACGGAGCGCCCAGCATTGGCGGAGGAAGTGGCGTGCAATTCCGAGTGCGCAACGTGCTGGAGGCCAAAGGGAGGAAGCACGATACCCTGGAACCTAAAAAGTTTGCCCTTTTGGAAGATGCTACCGTAGACTTGGGCTACAATCCGGCTGCCGGGCCATTTGCCTGGACGATGATGGGCGCCCGAGCGTCAACGTCGTTATTCAAGGGCGGTTTGCGTTTGGTGTACCAAGGTCAGTTTGACCCCTACGGTGCGGATTCCACCGGAAAACGCGTCTTGGTTTCCGCTTGGAGCACCAACGGCGTGTTGCTGCGGCCCCAAGTGCAGCAGTTCAGTGCGGATTTCCGGTTGTCCGGCGGTTCCGTCAACGGCCGGCCGCAGGTTTCGGTAGGGGAGAACGGTTTGGAACAAGACCTCTACGCCAATCCGTTTGGCGACTTGCTCCTGCAGCCTATTTCTGCCACGTGGAGCCTTTCCGGCGGTTATACCCTGCGGTACGACCCCGCCACACCGTCCGCCCCGTTCAAACAGTCCATCCGCCTGGACGCCAGCATTGAGCCCACGGCCAACTGGCGTTTGGGGGTTTCCTCCGGTTACGACCTCATGGCGCGCTCCATCACGTTTACCACCGTGGACGTGTATCGCTTGATCCACTGCTGGGAAATGCGCATTCGGTGGGTTCCCATGGGCTACGCGCGATCCTATTCCATTGGGCTGGGCGTCAAAGCACCGCTGCTCAAAGACTTGAAACTGGAGCGCCGACGCGGCCGCGGGGATTTTTAACCCCGATTTTGGGCGCGGGCCCAGTCCTGCAGCCATTCCCGGCCCCAAGGCGTGAGGATGCTCTCCGGGTGAAACTGCACAGCAACCCCTTTTCCGTCCCGACGGTGCATCGCCAGGGGCACTCCGGAGGCGTCCCAAGCCGACAGCTGCCAAGGACCATCTTCCGGCAAGGTTTCCACCGCCCAACTGTGGTACAGCCCCACCGGGGCCTGCAAAGCGTGCGCGGGCAGGGGCGCATGGGGGAGCATTCGGTCTACGGCCCCGGGGATGCCGTGCCGTGGAGTCTCCAACCGACGCAGCGTTCCTCCGTTTGCCACGGCCAAGGCCTGCATGCCCAAACAAATGCCCAAGATCGGGATGCGCCCGTCTGCCCAACGAATGGCCTCCAGCAACACCCCGGATGTTTCCGGTAA
>CANHXZ010000055.1 GCA_947464785.1 Flavobacteriales bacterium
AGACGGGTTGATCATCCAATGCCCGAGGGTGTTGTTGTGTTGTTGTGCGAGGCGCGCCTTTACTCCGGGCGTTCCAATGCGCCCAGGTCGGGGTAGGGCAGTCGGCTCAAACCGTTGAGGCTGATGGGTACCCGTTGGGCGGCGGGGAGTCTGCCCACGTTGAGCGCGGGAGAAAGCGAATCCGGAAGGTAGTTGGATTGCAGGGGGCTTTTGAGGCGCGCGGACTGGTTGATCAAGCAGCCGTCGAAATGGGTTAAGTTGCTGAGGCTGTACACCGGCGGATCCGGTTGCGTGCGGATCGTCAGCAAGCATTTGTCAAATTTGTAGTTGAAGGCGGCTCCGTCCACCTTGCCAATTCCCACCTCCTGCACATTGTTGCCCGTCACGATGCAGTTGGCGAAATCCGCTTGGAGCAGGGGGCGCAAACGCTTGACTTGGTTGGCGTCTTCGTAGTAATTGAACAGGCCCAGGGTGGGAGTGGAACGGCCGCTTCCAAAGTAGTTGGCCACGGTGCAGTGGTCCATGGAAATGCGTCCGCCCAGTGCGTACACTCCGTAGAGGCCGGCGTCTGCCACCACCGTGTTGGTGGCGCGCACGTTGCCAAAGCCGCTGTAGATGCCCGCGCGGCTGTGGTGCTCCACCACGGTGTTGTGGAGGGTGAGGTTGGGGGTGCTGGACGCCGTGGAATCCACCCGGATCCCCACGGTTCCGTTCTTCACCACGGCGTTTTGGAATTTGGCCGTGGCGCCCGATTGCACAAAAATGCCGCCCAGGGCGCCGCCCCATTGGCCGGGGATGTCGTCGTAAAAAGGTTCCAGTCGGTCTCCCTGAAAGACCACCGGATTTTGCTGGCTGCCCAGGGAAAGGGGATCCACCTCCAAGGTGCCGCCGCGGTACACCCACAGGCCGGAATTGGCGTGGAAGTGGATTTGCGTTCCGGGCTCAATGCGAAACGTTTGGGCACTGTCCACCACCAGGTAACCGTAGACCACGTGCGGCTTGTCGTTGGTCCAGACGGTGTTTGGGGGGAGTATTTTGTAGGGGATGCGCAGGGGTTGGTTGGGTTCCGGTTGCGGGATGACCAGTTCGTTGGTGGGGTAGTGGAAGTGCGCGTCCAGGGCCAAGGTAACCAGGTCAATGTCTTGGCGCACGTTGCCGGTTTGCACCACAATGGAATCCGTGTAGAGGAATTGTGCGCCCTGCGGCGGTGCCGTCACCTCCACAAAAATCCACAGGGAATCTCCGGCGGCCAATTCCACGTCTTCCACGCTGGGCCCCACGCTGCCGTTGACGTTGATGCGGAAGGGGCTGCTGGCGCCCCCGGCAAGTTCAATGCGTTTGATCCGCAGGTTGTCCGACGTCGGATTGATGACGCGAACGCTGCGCGTGCTGGACCCCACCTGCGCGAAGACGGTGTCCAAAAAAACGGTATCTTCGGAAAAGCGCAGCACGGCGTCCCGGTCCACGAAGTTCATTTCTGGGCTGCAGGCCGCCGTCCAAAGCAGGGTTGCGAGGACTGCCGCGCGTAGAACTATTTTTTGTATCTTTGCCATCCGCAAATTGGGAGTCGGGCAAAAACTCGACTCAATTTTAATAAAAAACGCGATGAAAAAAGGAATTCACCCCGAGAGCTACCGCATGTGCGCCTTCAAAGATATGGGCACGGGCGATATCGTCCTCAACAAATCCTGCGCCAACACCAAAGAAACCATTGAGGTGGACGGCGTGGAGTACCCCTTGATCAAGATGGAAATTTCCATGTTCTCCCACCCGTTCTACACGGGCAAGGTGAAGTTGATCGACACCGCCGGCCGCGTGGACAAGTTCCGCAACCGCTACGCGAAGTTCAGCAAGTAATTCGGCCAATTATTGGTCTTCAAACCGCCCCTTGGGGCGGTTTTTTTATGCTCTGATTTTTCGGGGCTTTCCGTAACTTGTCGCTTCATGAGTGCACTGAAAATAGTCTTGGTAGATGGCGCGGAGCGCGCCTCTTTGTTGCCGTTGGTGGCCACGCGCCCGGTGGGCGATTTGCGTTTGGGCATTGGAACGCTGGCGGAAAAGTGGCGCAAGCGTTTGGGTGCCGACGTGTACTTCGGCACGGAGTCCCTCTTTCATACGCTCCCGGCGTATCCCGCTTGGGACGGGCCGGCCGTGTATTGGGAGGCCGGTGTTTGCCCCACGGACGCCTTGGCGGCCGCAGCCGCCAATCTTCGGCCCGGGCAAACCCTGGTTTGGAACGAGACCGTGGTTGCCGTCTTCGCAGACCGCGCGGCCTCCGATCCGCGGCTGCTTCCAGAGCCCACCGCGGACCGCGTCGTCGTCTCCGACGCCTCCGCCGTCCGCATCACCCGCCTTTGGCACCTTTTCCAGCACAACGGTGCGGAGCTGGAGCGCGATTTTGCGGTGTGGACCGCCGGACGAACCTCCGCGCCGGTGCATCCCAGCACCACCGTGCTGGGCGATCGATTCTTTGCGGAGCCCGGCGCGCAGGCGCTGGCCAGCGTGCTCAACACCACCACAGGCCCCATCTACTTGGGGGCGGATTCGGAAATCCAAGAAGGGTGTTTGGTGCGCGGCGGCTTGGCCTTGGGAGACCACGCCGTCCTGAAAATGGGCGCCAAAATCTACGGGCCCACCACCGTGGGACCGGATTGCCGCGTGGGCGGAGAGGTCAACAACTGCGTGCTGTGGGGCCGCTCCAACAAAGGGCACGACGGCTTTTTGGGGAACGCCGTTTTGGGCGAGTGGTGCAATATTGGCGCAGACTCCAACAATTCCAACCTCAAGAACAACTACGAAGAGGTCAAACTCTGGAGCTACCCGCGCGGCGGTTTTGAACGCACGGGGTTGCAATTCTGCGGCCTGGTCATGGGCGACCACAGCAAGTGCGGCATCAACACCATGTTCAACACCGGTACCGTGGTGGGCGTGAGCAGCAACGTATTTGGCGCCGGTTTTCCGCGCAACTTTATACCGGACTTCAGCTGGGGCGGCGCCCAAGGACTGTCCGAATACACGCTGGACAAGGCATTGGCAACGGCCGAGCGCGTGATGGACCGCCGCTCCCTAGCCCTGACCCCGGCGCACCGCGCCATTCTGTCTGAGGTGCATGCCAAAACGGCTGATTTGCGCCGTGGCACGACCCTTGCCTAACGTTTGTTTCCATGGATGCACTCAACTTTTCCCGACTGATGTCGGACGATACGGATTTTATTCCCCTCGTTACCAACGAAGAAGACAACAACCTGCCGGAGGCAGACGTTCCGGAGGTAGTGGGTATTTTGCCCCTGCGCAACACGGTGCTCTTTCCCGGCGTAGTTTCGCCAGTGACGGCCGGCCGGGACAAGAGCATCAAGCTCATCCAGGACGCTCAAAAAGGCAAGAAAATCTTTGGCGTCATGGCCCAACGCAATCCGGACACCCAGGATCCGGAGGCCGACGACCTCTACGAAGTGGGAACCTTGGTGCAAATGGTGCGCATGTTCCGCATGCCCGACGGCAACATCACGGCCATCCTGCAGGGCAAGCGCCGCTTCCGCATTGTGGAGACCGTGGGCGTCAAGCCGTACCTGAAAGCCAAAATTGAGCTGCTGGACGACATTCGCTACACCCAAAAAGACAAGGAATTCAAGGCCCTGATGTCTTCCATCAAGGAATTGGCCCTGCAAATCATCCAAGAAAGCCCCAACATTCCGTCGGAGGCGCAAATTGCGGTCAAAAACATTGAGTCCGACACCTTCATGCTCCACTTCATTGCCAGCAACATGGCGGGCATTGAGGTGAAGGAAAAGCAAGAATTGCTGCAAGAGCCGGATTTGAAGGCGCGTGCCCACGGGGTGTTCAAGCACCTGACGTCGGAACAACAAATGCTGGAGGTCAAGAACGAGATCGCCAACAAGGTGCGTCAGGATTTTGACCAGCAGCAGCGCGAGTACTTCCTGCACCAGCAGATGAAGACCATTCAAGAGGAGTTGGGCGGCGTCAGCCAAGAAGCGGAGATTGAAAACCTGCGCCAGCGCGGGGCCAAGGTGGATTGGCCCGTGGACGTGGCTGCGCATTTTGACAAGGAATTGTTGCGCTTGCAGCGCATGAACCCCCAGGTTCCGGATTTCAGCATCCAGCGCTCCTACCTGGAGCTGATGCTGGACCTTCCGTGGAACAAAACCGCCAAGAAAAACATCGACCTCAAGCGCGCGGCCCGCATTTTGGACCGGGATCACTTTGGCTTGGAAAAGGTGAAGGAGCGCATTTTGGAGCACCTGGCGGTCCTCAAGCTCAAGGGCGACCTCCGCAGCCCCATTCTATGTTTGTACGGCCCTCCCGGCGTGGGCAAAACCTCGCTGGGCAAAAGCGTGGCGGAGGCCCTGGGCCGTCCCTACGTGCGCATGAGTTTGGGCGGCATGCGGGACGAGTCCGAAATCCGCGGCCACCGCAAAACCTACATTGGCGCCATGCCCGGCCGAATTTTGGCCAGCTTGAAAAAAGCAGGAGCCTCCAATCCGGTCTTTGTGTTGGACGAAATAGACAAACTTTCCTACGGCGTTCAGGGCGATCCGTCGTCGGCCTTGTTGGAGGTGCTGGACCCCGCCCAGAACAACAGTTTTCACGACAATTTCCTGGAAATCGGCTACGACTTATCCAAAGTATTGTTCATCGCCACGGCCAACAGTTTGGGATCCATTCAGCCCGCCCTTCGGGACCGCATGGAGATCATTGAGGTCAACGGCTACACGTTGGAGGAAAAAGTAGAAATTGGTCGGAAGCACTTGCTTCCCAAGCAGTTGGAAGAGCACGGCTTGCCTCCCAAGTCCGTGGTGCTGGGCAAAACGGAAATGGGCGCGGTGGTGGACCAGTACACCCGCGAATCCGGCGTCCGCGGTTTGGACAAGCAGCTCGCCGGTTTGGCCCGCAAAGCCGCCAAAGCCAAGGCCTTGGAAGAAGAATTTCCCTCCAGCCCCAGCGTGGAACAGGTCAAAGAATACCTGGGCACGCCCCGGTTTGACCGGGACCGCGCCATCAACAACGACGTGGCCGGCGTGGCCACCGGCTTGGCCTGGACGCCCGTGGGCGGAGACATCCTCTTCCTGGAAAGCACCGTCTCTCCCGGCACGGGCAAGTTGAACCTGACCGGAAACTTGGGCAACGTGATGAAGGAGTCTGCCACCATTGCCCTGACCTACCTGCGTTCCAACGCGGAGGCCCTGGGCCTCAATCCGGTATGGTTCACCAAGAACGACGTCCACGTGCACGTGCCGGAAGGCGCCACCCCAAAAGACGGACCGTCGGCAGGAATTGCCATGCTCACGGCGTTGATGAGCCTCTTTACGCAGCGCAAGGTGCGTTCCAAGCTGGCGCTCAGCGGCGAGATTACGTTGCGCGGCACCGTTTTGCCCGTGGGCGGCATTCGCGAGAAGTTGCTGGCCGCCAAGCGCTCCGGCATCAAAACCGTTTTACTGTGTGCGGACAACGAAAAGGACGTCAACGACATCCCGGCGGCATACTTGAAGGGCATGGAAGTGCGTTATGTGCGTACCATGGCTGAGGTGTTGGACTTTGCGGTGCTCGCGGAAAAAGTGAAGGCGCCCAAAGTGCTTTCCGAGGCGTAAAACGTACCTTTAACGCGTGAAAAACCCCTCGTTGTTTTGGGGTTGCGTCGGGAAAAACCTGCTCCTGTGGGGGTTGCTGATCCTGCCCGCAACGTCCTGGTCCCAAGTGAGTGTGCCGGCCCACGCCCGCGTAGCGGCGCTTTCCGGTGCTGCCGTGGCGCATCCGCAAGGGGACGTTGGCTTCTCCGTGCTGAACCCTGCTTTGCTGGCAACCGCATTCTCCGGCGCAGATTCCGCCGCGCGTTCCCAAGTGGTTTTGAGCGGGGCTAGTTGGCCCGACGGCCTCCAGCAGGCGGAGCTCACCGCGGGTTTCCGCCTCCGCAACCGCTGGGTGCTTGGGGTGGGCGTGCGTCAGCTGGCCACGGCTTCCCTGGCCCTCACAGACCCTTCCGGTGAAGTATTGGGCTCATTTCGGGCGCAGGAAACGGACCCGCGCGTTGGCGTGGCCTACCGTGTGAACCGACACTGGTCCGTGGGAGCTACCCTGCATTACTCGATGCTCGCCTACAGCCAGTACACCTCAACCGCTGTATTTACGGATTGGGGCGCGGTGCGCACCTGGGCCGACGGCCGCTGGGCAGCCGGTTTGGTGGTGAAAAACCTGGGCAAAACCATTGAATCCTTCGGTGTGGAATTGCCCGCAACCCCGGTGGACGTGCAGTTGGGCCTCTCCAACCGCTTGAAGTACATGCCCATGCGTTGGTCCTTGGCCTTAACCCACCTGGAAACGCCCAACCTCAGCTACGACGACCCCAATGCCTACGACCGCGATCCACTGACCGGCGTGCGCACCTACAATCCTCCCAGCTTGGCCAATCTGGCCCTGCGGCACGTTTTGTTGGGCGCGGAATTCACCCCCGGCAGCCGCCTGCGCATCCAACTTTCCTACGACTTCCGGCGCCAAATCGAAATGCGCTTGCCCACGCGTTCCTCCAACGCCGGTTTTGCGCTGGGGGTAGGTCTTCGGGCCGGTCGCATGCAGTACAACTACGCCAACACCTCGCTGCACGTGGCGGGGCGCTTGCATCAATTCGGCTTGGTCCGCACCTTTTAAGCATGAACGCCATCGCCATTGACGGATTTTCCTCCACCGGAAAGAGCAGCGTCGCCAAAATTCTGGCCCAACGTTTGGGGTATTTGTACGTGGACACTGGCGCCATGTACCGCGCGGTGGCCTTGCACGCCCTGCGCAACGGCTGGGTGGGCCCAAACGGTTCCTCCATCAACGCCGACGCCGCAGAAGCGCTTCGCGCGGGTGCGGGCACCCTGGACATCCGCTGGCGTTGGGAGGCGTCCGGCCAGCAGCACACGTTGTTGAACGGGGAGGACGTGGAGGCGCAAATTCGGACGATGGAAATCAGTCAAATCGTGAGCAAGGTGAGTGCGGTTCCGGAAGTGCGTCGGGCCTTGGTGGCGCAGCAGCAAAAGCTGGGAACGGATTCGCCGGGCGTGGTGATGGACGGTAGGGACATCGGAACGGTGGTCTTCCCGGAAGCCAAATTGAAAATTTTCATGACGGCCCGCCCAAACGTGCGCGCGGCCCGTCGTTTTGCGGAAATGGAGGCCAAAGGCAGCACCGACGGCCTCACCGTACAGGACATTGCTACCAACTTGGCCCAGCGCGACGCCGAAGACCAAGCCCGCCTGGACTCGCCCTTGCTGCAAGCCCACGACGCCTTGGTCTTGGACAACTCCGATTTAACCTTTGACCAGGCCGTGGAACAGGCCTACACCTGGGCCCGCGAGCGCGGCTATGCCCCGGCGCAGCCCCACTGAGCCTGCCCGCAGCCGCGTTGCGCCTGCCCGAAGCTGAACGACGCTCTTTTTAACCCGGGATGCGCGCGATGCAATCCACCCCGCCGGCGGGACGGTCGCCAATTTTGACGCAGATTTCCGCGTTCAACGGCAAAAACAAGTCCATGCGGGACCCAAACTGAATGAATCCGCATTCTTGGCCCGCCCGCACGTTTTGACCCTCTTTTGCGTACATTTTGATCCGACGCGCCACCGCACCGGCGATTTGTCGGTACAAAACAGGTCCCGTTTTGGGGCCGTCCACCACCACCGTTGTTCGTTCGTTCAACGTGCTGGATTTGGGGTGCCACGCCACGAGGAACTTGCCCGGATGGTACTTGGCGTACTGCACCGTTCCCTCGTTGGGGTAACGGTTGACGTGTACGTTCAGGGGGGACATGAAGATGGAAACCTGAATGCGTTTTTCCTTAAAATATTCGTCTTCGATCGCTTCTTGAATCACCACAACCTCACCGTCGCACGGGGCAATGATTTCGTTCGACTGGGCCACGGTGGTGCGCACGGGGTTGCGGAAGAACTGAACCACCGCCAAGTACAGACCCAAAAAGACCAGCTGCAAGCCCAAGCTCACCGCGCGGGGCCATTCCACATAATCCAAACCGAATAAGGCGCCCAGCAAGAGCGCGGTAGCCACCAAAAGGATGGTTTTGCCTTCGCGGTGCATGCGCAGGGTCAGGGTAGAGGCGTAGGAGTTGTTCATTCGTGCGAATTTTGGCAAAGGTACGTTGATTTGGGCGAAGGACTTTCGGCCGCCGCCCGCGTGCGGGCGGCGGCGTGTGCGGGGTTTTGGGGCACAAAAAAGCCCCGCGGCGCGCCGCGGGGCTTTGGGAAAAGGAAATCAAGGTCTATTACGGACGCACAAAACGGGCTTTCCAGTCCGCCAAAAAGTCGGCGGCCTCCTTCAGGTCTTCGCGCTCTTTCTTGGACAAGTCCCAACCGGCAGCCCGGTTCAGCACCGCTTGCGCGCGGTCCCATTCCTGGGCATAGGCCAAAGCGTAGGCCGCGTTGAAGATTAAGTCCACGACCATGTTGGGCTGGATGCGCGCCTTTTTGTTAAAGGGGTCGAATTCGATTACGGCGGCTTCCCAAGCCGCTCCCGCTTCCTTCAAGTTGTTGGCAGCGCGGGTGGGATCTGCTTTCAGCAAGCGGTAGCCCTCCAGGGCTTTCAACTGGGCTGTGGTGAGGTCTGAGTAGTCCAATTTGCCGCCGGTTACGCCGTACACCGGAAGTTCCAACGTCATCGGCACGGTGCCCAAATGCGAATTCAGTTCCTTTTGAATTTGGGTCATGCTGGCTTGCATGGCCTTGGTTTCCAACGGGGGAAGGTAGAACTCCACGGGATACGGAGGTTGTGCGCCCGGAATCAAATCGGTGCTGTGCGGCGTGAATTCCGTGACCGACGCCGGCGTTTCGTCCCACAGGATGGCGCCGCTGGCGTCGCGAACCAAAATGCGAACCGGGTGGCGGTAGCCAAACTCCCACTGAGCCTTTTGGATGGTGACGGATTGCTTGGTGGAGGAGTTGTAGGTGCTTACGTTCTTGACCACGGCCTTGGGATCGCTGTGTTCAAATCCCAGCAAGGTCAATTCCACTTGAAGTCCACCGGCACCCTTCTTGAGGCCGGTAATTTGGCCGTAGGTAGCGGCCAACGACGATTCGTCGAACAGGGTTTCGTGCACCACCGTTTGTTTTACGGGCTTGGACGGCGGGTAGTAGGGGGCGGGAGGCAGGGGCTTTTGGTTCTCCAAAAGTTGCTTCTCAATGATTTTGCCGGCCAGGGACTTGCCGTTCCAGGCCTCCAATTCTTTCTGGTACTGCGCGTAGCGCTGATCGTAGGCGGCCTTCGCAGCGGCTTCGATAGCAGGGTATTCGTCCATTGCGCGCTGGAAAGCGGCATCGTTGGCGGCAATCACCGCGTCTACCTCAGGTTTGTAGCCCAAGACCACCCGCACGTCCGCAGCGGTCCCAGCGGCAACCGGCTTGAGGGGTGGGCGAACGACGTCAAACGATACTTTTTCTTTGGTGGTGCGTTGTGCGTTTGCGGTTCCGAGGTTGGCGCCCAACAGGGCCAACACGGTCCAGGCGGCAGCCGAAAGGGCAGTCCGATTCATGGAGTGGGGGGAATGTAGTTGATTTTGTTAAAGTAGTGTTGGGAAGCACGTTGCGTTGGCTCCGATGCGACCCGTCAATTTTGCAAAAGTGCGGCAATTCCCAGGCACCACGCAACAAGGATGTAACTATCGAGGCGGTCGAACCAACCACCGTGCCCCGGGAGAAAGACACCGGAATCCTTGATGCCGGCTTTGCGTTTGGCGTAGGATTCCACCAAGTCGCCCACGGGAGCGGCCACAGCCACCGTCAAGCCCAGGGTCCAGGAGGGCCAAGAACCGCTCCACTGTGGCCAGTAGTGCCCAAAGGCCAGGGCCGTGAGCGCCGTTCCGGCCGCGCCAAAAGCAGCGCCTTCCCACGTTTTCTTGGGCGAAATGCGGGGGGCTAAGGGCGTTTTTCCCAGCCATTTACCGCCCACATAAGCAAAGCTGTCGCTGGCCCAAATCAGAAAGAAGGGCACGCCAATGCGTTGCCACACGTAGGCGTCGGTTCCGCTTGGGTCCAGGGGATTCTGCCCGTGGAGCGCCCAAGAGAGCCCCAGGTAAAACCCGCCCACGGCGTAGGCCATCAAAGCCAAACGAGACCACCAAGGAAGTGCGCTCATCCGACCGATTTCGCGGGCCGTATAAAACGACGCCACGGCCGAAAAAACCAAAAAAGATTGTGCTCCACGCGTCAGGATGGCGACCAAGACCAGTGCGTAGGCCATACCCGAAAGCGTGCGTATTTGGGTCTCGTTCCAGGCCATAAAAAAGTGTAACTAAAGAAGCGGGGGTTAAAGCGTCCCGTCTTCAAAAAGCAGCAAGTACAGCTCGCGGTGTTTGTTGGGGTCTGCGGACGCCTGGCGAACGGATTCGTCCGACTTCCCTTTCAAGGTGATGATTTGTTGCGGACGCTGTTCCCGGGTGGCGTTGTTGATGCGGCGCATGCCGTCGGAAAGGCTGTCCACCAACTGAGAAGTTTTTCCCAAGGCCACGTGTACCGCGGGAAACTGCGACGCTTTCATGCCCCCGGTTTGCGTATCCGTAATCATGATGCCCCCCGTGAAGGCCACCAAAGCCTCGGCACCGGTCACCATGACGTCGGCATCCGATGCACACGTTGCCACAGGAATGTTTGCTTGCTCCAGCAGATTTTGCACCGACGGTTCCGGACTCCAAAAAGCACGCGGTCTAATTTCGGACTGGATGTTGCGCAAGTTGGTGATGATCTCCTCGCGCGATTCGCAGAAGAGGAAGTAACCGCCGCTGTCCGTAAAACGCTTGACGAATTTGAGATCTAGGGGGTCGGTTGCCTTGGGGGCGTATTTACCACGCACGTCCTTC
>CANHXZ010000056.1 GCA_947464785.1 Flavobacteriales bacterium
GCAGCTAAAACCGACGCTTCGTGCCACGATAAATCTGTACCCGCGGACAAAGCAAAAGGTGGAAAGACAAAGAAAAGCGCTGCTAAGTCGTCCAAAAAAGGGGAAGTAGCAGTGATTGAGCGCCGCATTGAAATTAAGGACGGCCAAATGGAACCAAACCTTGCAGACCTTCTGCGCGACCTCCCCGCAATGCCCCAAGGTGGAGAAACCCGCATGTTTTTTTTTGACTCGTCGGAGCCTGAAGGCTTGACACAAGGGTGGAGCACAAGCTCTTCCAAAGCTCGTTTAGGTGTTGCTTGCGTTGAGAATGCAGCCGACATCGACGGTGCCATGGTGAAAGAGGTTACCCCCGTCAGCACTGCTGCGGCGATGGGTTTGCGTTCTGGTGATGTTATCTTTCAGGTCAACGATTTGGCTGTGCACTCTTTTCAAGAATTGGTTGCTGCCATGAACGAAAAGGTCGTAGGAGATCGCGTTGCGCTGAAGTTTAGACGCGACGGTAAGTCAATGGAAGCGGTTGGCTATCTGATTCCCTCGAACTCCTTACCCATGAATCTGTCCTTGGGCATGCCTTTGGAGTTGGGCCGCGGAGCGGGACCCATACGCATCGAACGCCAAGAGATTCGTCGCTAATTTTTTTTACGGCCCGCCTTGCGGGCCTTTTTTTAGGACTTTTCAAAGTTAAAACATTGAAAAAAATACTGCACCCAGCCACCGCTCGCGGTTACGCCAATCACGGCTGGCTCAAGGCCAATCATTCTTTTTCCTTCGCCAGTTGGTACGACCCGGAAAAGGTTCATTTTGGTTGCTTGCGCGTTTGGAACGACGACTGGGTTGCGCCGGGAATGGGTTTTGGTACGCATCCCCACGACAACATGGAAATCGTCACCATTCCGTTGACCGGTGTATTGGAACATGCAGATTCCATGGGCAACCGCGAACAATTGCATCCGGGTGAAGTTCAAGCCATGAGCGCCGGTACCGGCATTACACATTCGGAATACAACGGAAGCAAAACGGACCCGTGCACCTTGTTTCAGATTTGGGTCTTGACTGCAAAGCGTCAGGCCGTTCCGCGTTACCACCAGGTGGTGTTTCCAGAAACACACCGCGCCAATCGCTGGGGTTTGATGGTTGGGCCGGACGGGGCAGAAGAAGCACCGCTTCATGTGTACCAGAACGCGTGGTTTTCCCAAATTCAAACCTCTGAAGAAGCTTCTTTTCCCTACACGGTCCGCGGTGGAGCGGGGCAAGGGGTGTATTTCATGGTGGTTGAAGGACAGGCCACAGTTGCGGGCACGGTCTTGGTTCCGCGTGATGCCGTTGGGGTATGGGAAGTTGGTGATCCTTCCTCCGTTGATGTGGTTTTAGCGCCATCCACCCGGGTGGTTGCCGTAGAGGTGCCCATGGCGCTTCCCGTGATGCATTAATTCTTGGTGCGCCCGCAGGACGAGTTGTACCTTTGCAACCTAGTTCTGTACCGTCATGTTTGAGAGTCTCAGTCAAAAAATTGAAAAAGCCGTTCACCGTCTTTCTGGCCGGAGCCGCTTAACCGAGATCAACGTCGCGGAAGCGGTAAAAGACATTCGTCGGGCCCTTTTGGACGCGGACGTCAGCTATAAGGTTGCCAAGCAATTCACGGACGATGTTCGCGACAAAGCGTTAGGAGCCAATGTATTGACTTCCCTGCAGCCCGGGCAGGTGATGGTTAAAATCGTCCGAGACGAGATGGCGGCCCTCATGGGAACCACCGCATCTGAACTGGAGCTGAAAGGCCACTTCAATGTGGTCTTGATGGCGGGTTTGCAAGGATCCGGAAAAACCACCTTCACGGCGAAATTGGCCAATTTCCTGCAAAAGAAAAAGGGAAAGAAGGTTTTGTTGGTCGCTGGAGACGTGTACCGTCCGGCAGCCATTGATCAATTGCAGGTTTTGGGCGGACAGATCGGCGCCGACGTCTTCACGTTGGAAGGCGAAAAAGACGCCGTTCGCATAGCGCGCGAGGGCGTAGCCTTTGGTAAGTCCAAAGGATACAACGTAGTCTTGGTGGATACGGCCGGTCGCTTGGCGGTTGACGAAACCCTCATGGCGGAAATCAAAGCCATTCATCAGGCGGTTGCCCCCACAGAAACCCTTTTTGTGGTGGACTCCATGACCGGTCAGGACGCAGTGAATACGGCCAAGGCCTTTCACGACGCTTTGCAGTATACGGGGGTGGTACTGACCAAATTGGACGGCGATACCCGCGGCGGTGCGGCCTTAACGATTCGCGCCGTAGTGGATGTACCGGTAAAATTCATCGGTACGGGCGAAAAAATAGAGGCCTTGGATGTTTTTCATCCGGACCGCATGGCCGATCGCATCCTGGGAATGGGCGACGTGGTTTCGTTGGTGGAACGCGCTCAAGAACAGTTCAACGAAGAAGAGGCCCGCAAAATTCAAAAGAAGATTGCCCAAAACAAGTTCGGCTTTGATGACTTTTTGAGTCAGATCCAGCAGATCAAGAAAATGGGCAACATGAAGGACTTGATGGGAATGATTCCAGGAATGTCCAAGGCCATGGCTGGCGTCGAAGTAGACGATGATGCGTTTAAGCACATCGAAGCCATGATTCATTCCATGACCCCGGGGGAGCGAACCAATCCGTCTATCTTGAATGCGTCCCGACGAAAGCGCATTGCCCAAGGGAGTGGCAGAACCCCAGAGGACGTCAATAAGTTGATCAAGCAATTTGAGGACATGAGCAAGGTCATGCGCATGATGCAAGGGGAGGGCGGACGCCGTCAGCTGATGAATGCCATGAAAGGTATGCGCGGATGAGTTCATCGGACTTTCTCTTGTTGGATGGCAAGGCGGCCTCGGCGGCCTGGAAGGAGTACATACGCAAAGAATCTGCCGAAGGCGTCCTTGTAGGCAAACACCGCCCGCATTTAGCTGCCATTTTGGTGGGGGATCACCCCGCCAGTGCGGCTTACGTAGCGGGAAAAATAAAGGATTGCGAAGAAGTAGGGTTTAAATCTACTTTGCTTCGTTTTCCTGCGGATGTCCACAAGGAGGACTTGATGGAGGCCATTGACGCCTTGAATCGCCGGAAAGACGTGGATGGCTTCATAGTTCAACTGCCGCTTCCCAACCACATCAGCGAACACGAAGTTTTGTTGGCCATCGATCCGGCCAAGGACGTAGACGGTTTTCATCCGGAGAATGTGGGGCGCATGGCGCTGGGGCTTCCAACCTTTTTGCCTGCAACGCCTTACGGAATCTTGCTTTTGTTGGAACATTTTAATATACCGACGGCCGGAAAACACGCCGTGGTGGTGGGGCGCAGCCACATTGTAGGTTCTCCCATCAGCATCCTCCTCAGTCAAAATACACCGGCTGGAAATGCCACCGTCACCTTGGTGCACAGCCGAACGGAAGGGCTGGAAGAGCACTTGCGGAATGCGGATTTGGTGGTGGCTGCCATTGGCAAGCCAGAGTTTATTCCGGGCTCCTGGTTGAAGCCGGGTGCTGTAGTTATTGACGTAGGCATCAATCGGGTGGAGCGTGACGGGAAGTCTCGATTGGTGGGCGATGTGGACTTTTCTTCCGCTGCAGAAGTAGCCAGTGCGGTTACCCCGGTCCCGGGAGGGGTTGGGCTCATGACCCGCGTTGGTCTGTTGATGAATACGTTGAAAGCGGCACATGGCCTCCGTTGATCCCGCCCAAAACCTTCCCTTGATGGAGGAGTTCTTGACCTTGCAAGGGGAGGGAGCACACACTGGATCCAGCGCTTATTTCCTGCGCATTGGTGGGTGCGACGTCGGCTGCCACTGGTGCGACGTGAAAGAATCATGGAATGCGGAGCTGCATCCCGTGACGCCGCTGGAACAAATGGTCCAAAACGCGGTGGCTTCTGGCTCTCCAACGGTTGTTGTGACGGGCGGGGAACCGCTGATGTGGAACATGGGTCCGTTGACCGATGCGCTGCACGCCGCAGGCCTACAGGTTCATTTAGAGACTTCCGGGGCCTATCCCTTGACGGGAACTTGGGATTGGATCTGCCTATCTCCCAAGAAAACCAAGGCACCTCGATCCGAATGGTACGCCGTTGCGCACGAATTAAAAGTTATCGTATTCAACAACGATGATTTCCGATGGGCAGAAGTTCATGCCCAAGAAATCAATCGCGAAGCACAGCGCTTTTTGCAGCCCGAATGGAGCAAACGGGAAAAGGCATTGCCGGAGATCATTGCGTACATCGAGCGAAACCCCACTTGGAGGTTGTCCCTGCAGACGCACAAGTACATTGGGCTTCCTTAACGGATTTTAGGCGGTGTATTCAGTCGATCAACCTTCTCTACACCAGGTACTTCCTTAAGTTTTTTAATCAAGTTGTTTAAGTGACCCTTGTCTTCAACGGAGACAATCAGGTCGCCTTGGAACACGCCGTGATCCGCCGAAATGGAAAGGGATCGAATATCAATGCGCAAGTCGTTTGAAATGATTCGCGTTACGTTGTGGATCAACCCCTGCGTGTCCATGCCCTGCACGTGTAAGAATGCCGTAAAACGTCGGCTATCGCTGTTTTTCCATTTGGCCACAATGGTCCGTTGCGCAAAACGACTTTGGATGGCGACGGCTTTCGAGCAGTCGGTTCGATGCACAACAATCCCATCCGCAGGGTGGAGGTAACCAAAGACATCGTCGCCGGGAATGGGGCGGCAGCAGGTGGCCAAGGTATGTTCCAGAAGTAACTCCTCCGGGCCAAAAACCAAAGTGCTGTTGGATACGGTATCGTTGATTTTACTGAGTTCTCCGGTTGAGGTTGCTGTTCGTTGGGACCGCGAAAAACGTCGGCGCAAATAATTGTAAAAACCGCCCGATTCCTCCCGCAGAAAATGCCGAATTTGTTCCGCTTTGATGGTTCCTTGGCCAATCCGCAAGTGAAGTTCTTGGGGCGTACGGAGGCCAAAAAAATTGAGCATGAGCTGCGTTGCGCTCTGTGCATTGCTCAACTTGGCCGCTTTGAGCATGCGGTCCAGGGTTTTCTTGCCGTCTCCAGCCGCACGCTGATTTCGATCCCGCAGGGCCTGGCGAATGGCGCTGACGGCGCGCGGGGTTACGGCCCACTGCAACCAAGCTTCTTGGGGGTGCTGTTTGTCCGTGCTGATGACTTCCACCTGGTCTCCGCTGCTCAACGGGAAGTCCAAGGCCACCAACTTGCCGTTCACCTTAGCCCCCAGGGTGTGGTGGCCCAAATCGGTGTGGATGTCGTACGCGAAATCCAAGGCGGTAGCGCCTTTGGGCAGCCGACGGATCTCCCCTTGCGGGGTAAACACCATGATTTCTTCGTTGACCAACTGCAGTTTGAAGTTGTCTACAAAGTCTATGGCGTTTTCATCTTGGTTGTCGAGCACTAAACGCACTTGGTCCACCCAGGCGTCCAATTGACTGTTGGAGGAGGCGTCTTCCTTGTATTTCCAGTGCGCGGCATAGCCCTTTTCGGCCATGTCGTCCATGCGTGCCGTGCGTATTTGCACCTCCACCCAGTGGCCTTCAGGCCCCATGACGGTGGTGTGCAAAGACTCGTAACCGTTTGATTTTGGGGTGGTAATCCAATCGCGCAACCGCCGGGGATTGGGGCGGTACAAACTGGTTATAAGCGAATAGACCTGCCAACACTGCTCCTTTTCGCGCTCCGCCGAAGTGTTCAAAATCACGCGTATTGCGTACTTGTCGTAAACCTCTTCAAACCGGACGCCTTGATTGACCATTTTGCGCCGGATGCTGTAAATACTCTTGGTTCGTTCTTTGACGGTAGCGTCCAGTCCGGTTTGCTTGACCAAGTCCTTGATTCGATTGGAAAATCGACGCAAGTACCGGTAGTCGTTCTCTTTTCGTTCGTTGAGTTTTTCGTCAATTTCCCGAAAGGTATCCGGCTCTGTGTATTTTAAGGAAAGGTCTTCAAACTCCGTCTTGAACGCATACAAGCCCATTCGGTGGGCCAAAGGCGCGAAAATGAACAGGGTTTCCGACGCAATTTTCAGCTGCTTGTGCGCCGGCATGGAGTCCAGGGTGCGCATGTTGTTCAATCGGTCCGCCATTTTGATCAAAATGACGCGAACGTCGTCCGATATGGAAATCAACATTTTACGGAAATTTTCCGCTTGTACGGAGGTGTCTTGATCAAAAACACCGGCAATCTTCGTCAGTCCGTCCACCAAACGCGCAACGGTAGGCCCAAAGAGTCGTTCGATCTCTTCGAGGGTATAATCCGAGTCTTCCACCACATCGTGGAGCAGGGCCGCGGCTATGGAGGTGGGGCCCAGGCCGATTTCTTTGGCCACGACGAGCGCAACGTCCAGCGGGTGTACGATGTACGGTTCGCCGGACTTTCGCTTGACGTTTTTGTGTGCGTCGTTCGCCAGGTCAAAAGCACGCTTGACGAGCTCCTTGTCCTTGTCGTCCGCTTTGCCTTCCATGCTCCGCAGAAGGCTTCGGTACCGGTTGGTGACTACGCTCTCCACGCTTTTGCAGGCAAAAGAGTTCCGCTAACTTCACCAAAACCAATGCGAATTCCGGAATGGGCAGCATGTCCGCGAAGGATCAGCGTGTCCCCATCTTCCAAAAATCGACGCTCCGTACCGTTCTTCAACTGGAGCGGCTGGGTGCCGTTCCAACTCAATTCCAAAAGGGAGCCAAAAGAATCGGGCGTCGGTCCGGAAATGGTTCCGGATGCGAGTAAATCTCCCGCCTTGATGGCGCAACCGTTGCAGGTGTGGTGCGTCAATTGCTGGGCCATGCTCCAGTACATGGTTGAAAAATTCGTGCGGGATACCACGGTTTCTTCTTCGCCGCGTGGGGCCAGTGCCACCTCCAAATTCAAGTTGATGTGGCTGTTCTTGGGTTGGCGCAGGTAGGGCAGGGGTTCGGGGTTTTGGATGGGGCCGTCGGTGCGGAAGGAATCTAAAGCCTCCAAAGTAACCACCCACGGGGACATACTGCTCGCAAAATTCTTACCCAAGAAGGGGCCCAGCGGAACGTATTCCCATTGCTGAAGGTCCCGGGCGCTCCAATCGTTGAATAAAACCAAACCAAATATGTAATTCTCAGCATCTTTCGTTGAAATCCAATCGCCCATTTCGGGACCCTGACCGGTGAGGAAACCCACCTCCAACTCAAAATCCATTTTTACCGACGGTCCGAACACCGGAACTGGATCGTTGGGACCTTTGCGCTGACCGTTGGGGCGGTAGATGTCCGTTCCACTAACGACCAACGTACTGGCGCGACCGTGGTACCCTACCGGTAAATGCAGCCAGTTGGGCAACAAAGCGTTTTCAGGATCGCGAAACATCTTTCCCACATTGGTGGCATGCTCGCGGCTGGCGTAGAAATCCGTGTAGTCGCCAACCCGGGCGGGGAGGTGCATGCGCACCGCTCCTTGTTCGTGGACGCACTGCTCTTGATGCTCCCGGTTCTTTTCCAACGGAAAAGAGCTTTCGGACCGGAGAATTTGGGAAAGTCGAAGCCGAACGGCGGACCACGTTCCTTTGCCGCAAGCGATGAACGCGTTCAGATTGTCTTGGGCAAAAAGACCGTCGGGCAGATCCAATCCTTCCAGATACCCCAAGCGTTGAAGCGCGTCCAAGTCCACTGCGAAGTCCCCGACGCGTGTGCCGCAGACAGCCGGTGCTGACGAGGTTGAAAAAACTCCAAACGGAAGGTTCTGAATGGGGAAATCTGAGTCCTGACTTACAGAGAGCCAGCTGGTTAGCTCCGGGCGATTGGCGTCGATCATTTTGGCCTACTTTTGCTATCCAAGATAGTACCAAATTATGCAACGAGACAACGCTTTATTTGATCTGATCGAACGCGAACGGGTGCGTCAAACCAACGGTTTGGAGCTCATTGCCTCCGAAAATTATGTAAGTCCTCAAGTGCTTGAAGCCCAGGGCTCCATTTTGACCAACAAATACGCCGAGGGCTATCCGGGCAAGCGCTACTACGGCGGTTGCGAGGTGGTTGATTTGGTGGAAGACCTGGCGCGCGAACGGGCCAAAACGTTGTTCAATGCAGATTTTGTGAATGTACAGCCGCACAGCGGCTCTCAGGCCAATGCGGCCGTCTACCTCGCTTGTTTGAAGCCGGGAGATACCATCATGGGATTTGATTTGAGCCACGGTGGGCATTTGACCCACGGTTCTCCGGTCAATTTTTCCGGCAAGACGTACCGGGCGGTTTTTTACGGAGTAGACCGCGAAACGGGTTTGGTGGATTACGAGGCAGCGCGCGAAATGGCGCACCGAGAAAAGCCGAAAATGATCATCTGCGGAGCCTCCGCGTACAGCAGGGACCTGGACTACGAAAAATTCCGGGAAATCGCGGACGAGGTAGATGCCCTGCTGTTGGCGGACATTTCGCATCCGTCGGGGCTCATTGCGCGCGGTCTCTTGAACGACCCGCTGCCGCATTGCGATTTTGTGACCACCACCACCCACAAAACCTTGCGCGGTCCGCGCGGCGGCATGATTCTGATGGGTCAGGATTTTGACAACCCGTTTGGATTGACCACGCCAAAAGGAGAAGTGCGGAGCATGAGTTCGTTGCTGGACGGCGCCGTGTTTCCGGGCATTCAAGGAGGTCCTTTGGAGCACGTCATTGGAGCCAAGGCCGTGGCTTTTGGTGAAGCGCTAACAGACGAGTACTTCAACTACATTTTGCAGGTTAAAAAGAATGCTCAGGCTTTGGCGAGTGCCTTGCAATCGTTTGGCTACCATATTGTTTCCGGCGGTACGGACAATCACCTGATGTTGATTGATTTACGCAATAAAGAAATTTCCGGAAAAGAGGCGGAGGCAGCATTGGGCCAAGTACACATCACGGCCAACAAAAATATGGTTCCGTACGACGACAAGTCTCCCTTCGTGACGAGTGGGATTCGCTTGGGTACCCCGGCGATCACCACGCGTGGATTGGTGGAATCTGATATGGTATCCGTTGCGGGTTGGATCAACGAATCTTTGGTGCAGCGAAACAATGAGTCCCACTTGAAAACCATCGCACACCAGATTGAGACTCTGATGGCGGACCGCCCGCTTTTTGTGGGGTAAGTACGTTGGTTTTGGCGTAAAAAGGGGCTGTCTCGTTGTGAGGCAGCCTTTTTTCGTTCCATCACGTTCATTCGTAATTTTTCAAAACGCACTGAATCGCCTTAATTCCCAAAGCACTCTCCAGCGCCAATGCACGGAAGTAAAACTTCAAAGTGTAACTAAGATTAGAATTCCTTCATGCAGCTAGAATAAAATAGAGGATGATTATTCTTAAGTTCAATTGGAACAAACAATTATAAAAGTCACATTTAAAAAAAGGTAACTTTACATCATGCAAGGAGTTCTCTTTCCCAATCGATGGTTTATTCACATCGGCCACCACAAAACAGGCACCTCCTGGATGCAGCAAGTTTTGTTCACGAAAGAGCATGGATTTTGCGTTTTAAACAACCACAAAGAGCCTTGGAAAGATTCGCTGCTTCGCGCGTTGGTGTTGGGCGACGGTTTTGAGCCAGACCGCGTTCGTGCCCTAGTGCGGGAACGTTGGGACGGAAAAGGAATTCCGGTCATTACGGCGGAGCGGCTGTCTGGCCACCCCATGAGCGGTGGGTTTGACCAGGATATCATTGCGGAACGGATTTGTTCGGCCTTTCCGGAAGTTATTGTTCTAATCGGCACACGTGATGCTGATGAAGCAAAATCCAGCGTTTACAAGCAATTGATTCGGGAAGGATTTTTGGGCAAGGATCTTCAGGCCTTGGAAGCAACGGACTGGAAAGTTCCCCAAATGCGCGAAACCTATTTTCAGCACGCCGTTCTGTTGCGGCACTACCGTTCCCTGTTTCCAGAAGAACAGGTAGTAGAACTGCCCTATGCACAATTGAGCCGAAGCCCACAACTTTGGGTGGATCCAATGGAAAAAGCGTTTGGTACGCCATTTTCCTTTGAATTGAGCAATCGCCACAGAAGGCGCGTCAATGCGTCTTGGTCCGACCGCCGTACACGCGTGCAGCGCGTGGCCAATTATTTTGAAAAATCCCCTTTAAATCCCTATCCGTTGATCCGTCTGAACAAGCGTTTAGCGCGAATTATTGGGGAGGTGGCTGTTTTGTTTGGGGCCTAGTGCGGCAGAGCCTTTCGTCCTGAAATAAATGGCGCCGCCTGCTGGAGCAACCAACTCAACGCAACCACCCCCAAACAACCCAAGGGGTTGTACCAAAGAAACGGCCAATCCTGCGTGCTCCACAGAATGAGGACCGTCGCTTCAATCAGCAAAACCGAAGTGAATACCGCGTTTGATTGGATTTTTGGCAGAAACCAACCCACCACAAAAACCCCCAGCACCGCACCGTAAACGAGCGAACCCACGGCGTTGACCGCTTCAATCAAGGAGCCCAGTCGGTAGGCCAGGAGGGCAAACCCAATGGCGTACAAACCCCAAAAGAAGGTTATCCAACGCAGTCGGGCAGGGCTTGAGTTGGTTTCTTGTACCTGGCCGGATTTGGAGAAGAGGCCCTTCCAATCCCAAGCGGTCGATGAGGTCAGAGCACTCAGTTCCGCACTGGTGCTGGACATGGAGGCGGCCAACAAAACCGCAATGAGCAATCCGAGCATTCCGGAAGGGAACGAATTCAGAACGTAGTGCAAGAAAATCAGGTTGGTTTCGCCCCC
>CANHXZ010000057.1 GCA_947464785.1 Flavobacteriales bacterium
AAAGGAAGTCAAGCGTTTGGAGGAGACCCTTCAGCGGCGTTTGGAGGCCAACGAAAAGCGCGCGGAAGATTTGGAAAAAATGCACCGCCAACAAGTTGAAAAGCTGGAGTCGCTTTCTGGAATGACGGCGGAAGACGCCAAAACCCAAATGATGGAAGCTATGCGCGCAGAAGCACGCACGGAAGCGGCATCGTTTGTTCAGAACACCTTGGAAGAAGCCAAGTTGACGGCCAACAACGAAGCGCGCAAGGTGGTTATTCAAACCATTCAGCGCATCGCTACCGAACAAGCCTCGGAGAACGCGGTGAGTGTGTTCCACATCGACAACGACGACGTCAAAGGACGCATCATTGGTCGCGAAGGACGAAACATTCGCGCACTGGAGGAAGCCACGGGCGTTCAGATTATTGTGGACGACACCCCCGAAGCCATCATTCTCTCGTGCTTTGATTCCGTTCGCCGTGAAATTGCCCGATTGTCTTTGCACCGTTTGGTGCAGGACGGCCGGATTCACCCCGCGCGCATTGAAGAAGTGGTGGAAAAGACCCGCAAGCAGATTGAGGACGAGATTGTGGAGTTGGGCAAGCGCACCACCATTGAATTGGGCATTCACGGACTGCATCCGGAGCTCATCCGCATGGTGGGCCGCATGAAGTACCGCAGCTCGTACGGTCAAAACCTACTGCAACACTCACGCGAAGTGGCCAAGCTATCGGCCGTCATGGCGAGCGAGTTGGGTCTGAATCCCAAAGTGGCCAAGCGCGCCGGCCTGCTGCACGACATCGGCAAGGTACCTTTTGAGGAGACCGACGTACCGCACGCGCTTTTGGGCATGCAAATGGCGGAGAAGTACGGCGAGAAGCCAGACGTTTGCAATGCCATCGGTGCGCACCACGACGAAATCGAAATGACCTCGTTAATTTCCCCCATTGTTCAGGTCTGCGACGCCATCAGCGGCGCCCGCCCGGGAGCACGTCGGATGCAAGCGGAATCCTACATGCAACGCCTCAAGGATTTGGAGGAAGTGGCCATGGGCTTCAAGGGCGTCAGCAAGGCGTTTGCCATCCACGCGGGCCGCGAACTGCGGGTCATGGTGGAGTCCGACCGCGTCAGCGATGCAGAAGCGTCGTCGATTGCTTTTGACATTTCCCAGAAGATTCAGAACGAAATGACCTATCCGGGTCAGGTTCGGGTAACGGTCATTCGCGAGATGCGCGCGGTGAGTGTGGCCAAGTAAGCGCGAAGTAGGTTCCGCAAAAAAGCCGCCCCACGGGGCGGCTTTTTTATTGAAGAAAAACCCAAACTAAGCCCTGCTAAAAAGCTTTTTTTGAGCGCCTTGGAATTAATCCAAAACGTGGGTTTAACCCAGGACGTGTTGAACGTCCACCAGGCCAACGGCCAACCCTTGATCCAACACCACCAATTGATCCACTTGAGCGGATTTGAAGAGATCGGCGGCATCCCGAAGCAGGGCGGAGGCCTGGATGGAATGCGGTGCGTTTTGGGCCCAGTTGGACAAGGAAGCATTCAGGCCTTCGGCACCGCTGCGTTCCATCAGTCGGCGCAAATCACCGTCGGTAAACATGCCGGTGGGGCTGCCGTCTTCGTTGATTAGAACAACCGCACCCAAACCGCTGAGGTTCATGGGAAGCAACGCGTCGGAAACTTTGCCTGCAACGCGAACGGTTGGGGCCGGGGTTTGCATGACCTCCGAAACGCGTACCGAAACCAAACGGGTGTGCTCCTCAAACTGCTTGGTGCCCAATTCCGTAAAGTGGTTCTGCGTGAGTTGCGTCAAAATTTTATAGGGAACCGTCACCGCGTGCGCGCCCACTTGAAGGGCGTTTCTAACGTGTTCGGGATACCGAACGGAGGAGAACATGATTTTGCTGTCGTAACCGTACCGTTCCACCACTTCCACGCAGTCCGCAACCAAAGACAACGCATCCGTTCCTTGGTCCTGCAAACGGCCCACCAGTGGGCAAACGTAGGTGGCTCCTGCGTTTAGCGCCATGTACGCCTGCTGCACCGTGTATACCAAGTGTACGTTCACCAGAAAACCTTCGTTCGTCAGTTGCTTGCAGGCTTTCACCCCTTCCAAGGAAACGGGAATTTTGTAGACCGTGGCGCTGCGATCCAACCCCAAAGCTTCTTGGCGGTAGGCCTCCGCTACAATGCTTTCGGCCGTTTGGCCCAAGGCTTCAATTTGCAGTACGGGAACTTTTGGCGCCAAGGCCAGGATGGCTGCGTCTACGTCGGTAATTCCTTCCCGATGCATAAACGTAGGCGTGGTGGTCAATCCCTTCAAAATGCCCCACTGAAAGGCGGCATCAATTTCCCGCACGTCGGCGGAGTCTAAGTACAATTCCATGCCGTCAAAGTTAGGATTCCTTCCGTACTTTGCAGGAAAATAGAGAACATGCGCACAATAAAGACGTTGTTGGTGGCCAATCGGGGGGAAATCGCGCTTCGCGTGATGCGAACCGCCCGCGAAATGGGGATCCAAACCGTTGCTGTTTACTCGGATGCAGACGCCACCGCTCCCCACGTTCGGTTTGCGGATATGGCCTACCGGGTGGGTCCGGCGCCCAGTGCGCAATCGTACCTGCGCATGGACGAAATTCTGCGGGTGGCGAAGGAGTCCGGTGCAGATGCCATTCATCCGGGCTACGGATTCCTCAGCGAGAATGCGGAGTTTGCCCGACTGTGCGCCGAACACGGAATTTTGTTTGTAGGCCCTGACGCCCACGCCATCCAAGTCATGGGGGATAAGTTGAGCGCCAAACAAGCGGTGAAACCGTTTGGAGTGCCCTTGGTTCCCGGCACCGATACCCCCATTGACGACGTGCAGGAAGCCAAGCGGTTGGCCCAATCCATTGGTTTTCCCATCTTGATTAAGGCAGCCGCTGGCGGCGGCGGCAAAGGCATGCGCGTTGTGCATCGCGTAGAAGATTTCGAGGAGCAGATGACCTTGGCGGTCAACGAAGCCACGTCTGCTTTTGGAAACGGTTCGGTTTTTATGGAAAAGTATGTTTCCAGCCCGCGCCACATTGAAGTACAGGTACTCGCTGATCGGCACGGGAATACCGTGCATTTGTTTGAACGCGAATGCAGCATCCAGCGTCGGCACCAAAAAGTTATTGAAGAGGCTCCTTCCGTGGTCTTGACTGCGGAACAGCGCGAGCAAATGGGCGCTGCAGCGGTCCGGGTAGCACAGGCTTGTTCGTACGTGGGTGCCGGAACCGTGGAGTTCATTTTTGACGCCAGCGGAGCCTTTTACTTTTTGGAAATGAACACGCGCTTGCAGGTGGAGCATCCCGTAACGGAAATGATCACCGGCGTGGATTTGGTGCGCGAACAATTGCGCATTGCGGAAGGATTACCGCTGTCGTTCCAGCAGGAAGATTTACGCATCCACGGCCATGCGGTGGAAATTCGGGTATACGCAGAAGACGCTCGCCAGAACTTTGTCCCGGACATCGGCACTTTAAACGTGTACAAACGTCCCCAAGGTCCCGGAATTCGGGTGGACGACGGAATGGAAGAGGGGTCGACGGTTCCCATTTACTACGATCCAATGATTGCCAAGTTGGTGGTGCACGCCGCAAACCGTGAATTGGCTTTGGCTCGCGCCATCCGCGCCATCGATGAATACGTGGTGGTGGGCTGCGAAACAACGCTGCCGTTTGCCCGTTTTGTGCTGAAACACCCGGATTTCACGAGCGGCACGTTCGACACCCACTTTGTTCCCAACCATTTTGACCCCGCACGAGATTTGGCCGCTCCGGCAGATCCCAACGTGCGCACCGCCGCCGGATTGGTGGCACAGGCTTTGGTAGAAGGAACCTGGCAAGGGGGCAGTGCGGCGAACCGCACCCAGAAATCCGTAGAGACTTCAGGAACTTCCCCCTGGTTGTTGCAACGTGGAATGCCTTGATAAAGGCGAAATTGGGTAGGTTTAATGAGCAATCAATGAGTTTAAACATGCGTTTTGTAGGGATTCGTTTGCTGGTTTTAGTGGGTATGGCAGGAGCACTACCTGTTGCGTCTTTGTGGGGGCAAACCCATCCGGATACGGTATTCACTCTGGTTCGGTTTGGCCGCACCATGAAAGCTACCGTGGTGAACGGTGACACCGTACCGTGGGCCGTTCTGGACGAAGTGATGGTGGGGGACAAGCCCGTATTCACCAGCGCGGAAGCCCGAAAAAAATACTACCAACTCAAACGCAAGGTCATCAAGGTGTATCCGTACGCGGTGACGGCCGGAAACAAGTTGGATTCGCTGAACCTCAAGCTGGACGGCTTGAAAAACAATCGCCAGCGCAACAAAGCCATCAAGGACTACCAAGATTACTTGGAAAAGCGGTTTGAGCCGGAGTTGCGGAAACTAACCCGTTCCGAGGGTCAGGTTTTGGCCAAACTGATCCAGCGGGAAACGGGCATGACCGTGTTCCACCTCATTCGGGAGTACCGGAATACCTTAACGGCTTGGACGTGGGCGGCAACCGGCGCCTGGTACGACATTTCCATCCGCGAGAAGTACGATCCGGCTGCCAACGAAGACGACAAACTCGTGGAAGCCATCCTCCGTCGGGCATTTGCGGAGGGCGCCTTGCAGCCACGTAAGCGTTTTTACACCGGCAAAGCCGGAAAGAAAAGGTGATGGTGGATCGTCATCCCCTGGCAGCATCGGTTCCGTGGCCTCGTCCGCACGGAATAGAGGCGTACGGGGCACCCGACGTCCAGCGCGGCCGGAATTTCCCCAAAGAATTCCGATCAACCTTGGTGGAGGTTTTGCGCCGTCAGGGTCAGTCCAAGTCCACGGCCGTTGACAAATTAGCACAATCGGAAGCCCTAACCGTCACCACCGGCCAGCAATTGGGCCTGGGCTTGGGGCCTTTGTACACCGTACTGAAAATTGCGGACACGATAGCCTTGGCGCGAGCGCTGGAGGATCGCTTGAAGGTACCCGTAGTCCCCGTTTTTTGGTTGGCCTCGGAAGACCACGACGCACAAGAAATCAACCACCTGTGGCACGGCGGACAGCGTTTTTCCCACACCGTCCAACCCGCCCAACACCCCGTAGGTCCCTTGCCGGCTTCCTTGGCTCTTCCGGCCCTGGAAGATCTTCGCCATGCGGCCAAGGGCTGGCACGAACAAGAAATTTGCGATCGCTGGCTGCACATCTACCGTACGTCCCACACGCTGTCTGAGGCCGTTCGCGCCTTGGTTTTTTCGTATTTCGACTCCCAGGAATTGGTGGTTTTGGATCCGAACGATTCCGCTTTAAAGCAGCTTTTCCAACCCGTTCTGGTGCGCGAAGCGCGGGAAAGTCTGGTTCTCAACGCCTGGAACCAAAGCAAAGACGGATTTCCGTACCCGCTGGATCGAGCCATCGCACCGCAAACGTTTAATGCCTTTGCCTTCGGTTCCACCGGAGAGCGTCGGTATTCAGAAGATCTGCGGGAAGCCCTCCATTTAGTAGAAACCGCTCCCGAACATCTGAGCCCCAATGCCTTGTTGCGCCCCATCTACCAAGAATGGATCTTACCCAACATAGCCTACGTAGGCGGTCCGGGGGAAGCCGTGTATTGGAACCAGTTGCCGGCGGTTTTTGAAGCTTTGGACCTTCCTTTACCGGTATTAAAACAACGTTCCGGCGCCACCTGGCTCAGCGCCAAAGGCGCGCGTGCTTGGGAGCGGTCCGGCCTGGATTGGCAGACGTTGTTGGCACAAACGCCCAACGAACGTCGGTCCTTGCAAGAGGCGGCAGAATCGGCCGTCCAAAGCCCATGGAGCGAGTGGCAGTCCGCTTTGCAGGATGGATTTCGGATGCTGGATGCGCAGTCGCAGGCAATGAATCCCCAAATGGAGGTGCTGGTGGCTGCTTGGCGTGCAAAAATGGAACGGGAACAGCGCAAATGGGAAGAACACGCGCGTCGGTGGGCCCGGGAAAGCAGCTCCAAAGCCCAAGACCGGCTGGAGTTGGCTTTGGCAGAGGTGCTGCCTTCCGGAATTCCCCAAGAACGACGGTGGACTGCTTTGTGGGCGGAGGTTCAAGCAGGCCGCAACTTTGCCCCGCAGCTGGTGGAATCGTTGAATCCCTGGACTTCCGAACACTTGGTATTTACGCCCGACTGATGGATTTGGCGGGAATTTTTCTCTTGGCACTTTTGGCCAGCACCCTGACCTTTTTCAGCGGTTTTGGCTTGGGCACGCTTTTGTTGCCTGCTTTTTTGGTACTCCATCCGGATCGTCCCCAAGAAGCGGTTTTGGCGGTGGCACTGGTGCACCTGACCAACAACCTCCTCAAGGGGGGGCTTACGTTTAAGTGGCTGGACGTGCGTACGGCACTGATTTTTGGCTTGTTTTCAGCCGTTGCCGCGGCTGCCGGTGCTTGGGCCTTGGAGTCCTTGAACGGGCCGTTAGCGCAACGAGCCATCGGTTGGACCTTGTTGGTTTTTGCACTTTTTGAGTTCCTGCCCACCAAGGGAACGGAACAATCCTGGGCCAATCGTCCCCGGGCTTGGGTATTGGGCGGCGTCCTGTCCGGTTTTGCCGGAGGGTTCAGCGGTCACCAAGGCGCCCTGCGCTCGTTCTTTTTGACCCGAACCGGCTGGTCTGCCCAGCAAGTTGTGGCCACGGGAACGGCCGTGGCCTTGGCCGTGGACCTGTCCCGAATCCCCATGTACCTGTGGCGCGGCGATGTGTTGCACGCAGATTGGTGGCCGGTGGTGGCTTTTGGTGCCTCCGGTGCGTTGCTGGGAAGTCTTTTGGGCCGACGCTTTTTGCCCAAGCTCACCTTGCGGCCGCTTCAAATTTTTGTTGCCCTGGGATTGACCCTGCTGGGCATTCGCCTCCTTTGGCTTTCGTACCTTTGATCCCATGCAAGAAACCCTGCTCATACTGGACTTCGGTTCGCAGTTTACCCAATTGATTGCCCGCCGGGTACGCGAAATGAACGTGTACTGCGAGATTCATCCCTACCATTCCATACCCGAACTGCATGCGGGGATTAAAGGAGTTATCCTTTCTGGTTCGCCGCATTCTACCTTGGAACCCAACGCGCCCCACCCCAATTTGGACAACATCCGAGGTCATTTCCCCCTTTTGGGCGTTTGCTATGGGGCCCAATTGTTGGCCCAAACCTCAGGAGGAGAAGTGGCGCGCAGTACCCACCGCGAGTACGGCCGGGCCATGGTGCAGACCATTGCACCCGACGCACAACTTTTCCAAGGCATCAGCGCACCTTCTCAGGTGTGGATGAGCCACGGTGACACCATCGTGCGCCTTCCGGAAAACGCCCACATTGAGGCTTCCACAGCAGATGTTTCCGTGGCGGCGTATCGTTTTGACAACGAGTCTACTTGGGGCATTCAGTTTCACCCGGAAGTTTATCACTCAACCGACGGTTTCCAGTTGCTGAAGAACTTTGTTCTGGGAGCATGCGGATTTTCTGGAGATTGGACGCCGGATTCTTTTGTAGAAGCCACCGTGGCTTCCTTGCGCGAGCAGGTAGGCGAGGACCGCGTTGTTTTGGGCTTGAGCGGCGGGGTGGATTCCACCGTTGCCGCCGTGCTCTTGAGCAAAGCAATTGGTGATCGCTTGCACTGCATTTTTGTCAACAACGGCCTCCTGCGCAAAGACGAATACGCTTCGGTATTGAAGCAATACGAAGGCATGGGCCTTCAGGTGAAAGGGGTAGACGCCACGGACGATTTCCTCAATCCGTTGGAAGGGGTAGAAGACCCAGAAACCAAGCGCAAGACCATTGGCCGGGTGTTCATTGAAGTCTTTGACCGCGAGTCCATGGCAATTCCTGGTGTTAAATGGTTGGGCCAGGGCACCATTTATCCGGACGTGATTGAATCCGTCAGTGTGAAAGGACCGTCGGCCACCATCAAAAGCCACCACAACGTGGGCGGTTTGCCGGACTTCATGAAATTGAAGGTGGTGGAACCGTTGCGGATGTTGTTCAAAGACGAGGTTCGCCGCGTGGGAGCCGCCCTGGGCATTGATGCTGCGCTTTTGGGACGCCATCCCTTCCCGGGCCCCGGTTTGGCCATCCGTATTTTGGGACCCATCACCCGCGAGCGCGTTCGCATCCTCCAAGAGGTGGACGCCCTGTACATCCAAGGTTTGCGCGACGCCGGGTTGTACGATAAAGTATGGCAGGCAGGAGCCATTTTACTTCCGGTCAAGAGCGTGGGCGTCATGGGCGACGAGCGCACCTACGAGCAAGTAGTGGCCCTGCGCGCTGTTGAGTCAACAGACGGCATGACGGCGGATTGGGTGCATTTGCCCTACACCTTTTTGGCGGACATCTCCAATTCCATCATCAACAAAGTGCGCGGCGTGAACCGCGTGGTCTACGATATTTCGTCCAAGCCACCCGCAACCATCGAATGGGAGTAAACCCCAAAACACCCCAAGTGCTTCACCAACAGCGCCTCAAAAGGGCATTGGGTGTGCTTTATTTGGTTGTTTTATCGCTGTTTGGCCCTGCTTCGGTGCAGGCCCAGGCGCCGGTTGTGGCCGTTTGGCTTCCCCTGCAATCCGGTACCTTGGATACCTTGGGAGTTTCCGGCAAGCCCTTGGACAAGGGAACCGCCATGGCGTGGGAGTTCGCCGCCGGATTTCGGCTGATGGCAGATTCCTTGGATTTGGAAGTGGTCTGGATCGACGAGTTTTCCAAGTCGGTTTTCCGCATCAACGGCCAAACCGTACCGGGGTACCCGGCCTTGGCTGCGGAACTGAATCGCGCCGGCATCCGTATGGTGGTGGGTCCCATGCAATCCAGCGCCTCCGAGCAATTGGCCCAAACGTGGAAAGGTATTGTAGTCAATCCAGTTTCCCGAAGCACCTCCGTGGAGTCCAAAGCCAACCTTTGGGCGGCCACTCCGCGGGATCAGGACGAAGCCTATGGAATGGGTTACGGGTTGGTGGACCTGTGTACAAATTACCAGATACTTGCTTATACGGAGTCCAGCCCCACCGCAGGAAAGCCTGTTATGAAGGAGCCCCAGTTTCAAGCGGGTTTTGCTGCACGGAAAAATCAAGCGAGCTCGGAAGTTTCGTCGGTATTCGACCTACCTAAAGTTCCTTGCCGCGTCCTTCCTTCGGGCACCACCGCAACGCTTTTGAAGACCGTAGCGGCCCACCCTGCGGGCAGTCGTTTGGTGCTGGTGGGGTCTGCCGCAGAATCTCCCTCGTTGGAACCAAGAACCTTTGTTCAAAAAGACGCGGTGTGGTCCGAAATCGAGACCTGGGACTACGCCAACCCGGATTTACAGCAATGGTCCGGAGCCTACACTAGGCAGTGGAACGCGGAACCCGGTCGATGGAGTTACCACGGAATGGCCATGGCCCTATGGGTTTCCGCACAAGTTCATTCGGGAGATTGGAATCGTCCGGTACCGTTGGAAACCCCGTTCAAAGCCTTTCGGTGGTACCAGCCGGAACCGACGTCCGGTTTTGCCAATTACGGCGTGCGCTGGGCACGACCTTAACCTTAAAATTCAGCAGCATGTCAACCGCCATCGTCAAGTACACCGGGTCCTACCGAACCGAGTGCATGCACGTTCGTTCCGGGAAAACCGTCGAAACGGACCCGCCCTTGGACAACCAAGGATTGGGCGAGGCTTTTTCGCCTACGGACTTGCTGGCCACTTCGTTGGGCGCCTGCATGCTCACCATCTTTGCCCAAGCGGCTCAAGCGCGCAGCATAGACATTGGAAATCCGTCTTTGGAAGTCACTAAGGTGATGGCCGCGGAAGGCCCGCGCAGGGTAGCAGAAATCCACGTGGGCTTCCACATCTACCAAAACGTGGCGGAGGCGGACCGCGAGGTTTTGGAACGTGCGGCTTTGGCCTGTCCGGTAGCGAAGAGCTTACATCCTGACTTGAAGCAGATTACAACCTTTCATTGGAACTGAACATGGACAATAGAAATTTGATTGACGGAGGAGCTCACTTGGAGCCGGCGGGGGTGTGGTCCGAGTTTGCGGGCTTGAACGCCATCCCAAGACCGTCCAAGAAAGAAGAGCAGATCCGGGCGTACCTGAAGAATTGGTTGGAGGTGCGCGGCATCGCCTACCGCGAGGATGCCGTGGGCAACCTGTTGGCGTACAAACCCGCTTCGCCCGGACTTGAAAACAGCGTACCGGTGGTGCTGCAAGCCCACATGGACATGGTGTGCCAACAAAACGAAGGCACCGGTCACGACTTTGAGCGTCAAGGCATTGACATGTACTTGGACAACGGTTGGGTGCGCGCACGGGGCACCACCTTGGGTGCGGACAACGGCATGGGGCTGGCCATGGGCCTAGCTCTTTTGGCGGACTCCAGCGCGGTACATCCGGCCCTGGAGCTGTTGATTACCGTGGACGAAGAAACCGGAATGACCGGCGCATTAGGCTTGGAAACCGGCTGGGTACAAGGAAAATTTCTCTTGAACCTAGACACCGAAGACGATCGCGAACTGACCGTGGGATGCGCGGGCGGGATTGACGTAACGGCGGAAGGGACCTACACCTCGTCCCGCATTCCTTCCGGATACACCGGTTTGGAACTG
>CANHXZ010000058.1 GCA_947464785.1 Flavobacteriales bacterium
GCACTTCGTAGCGCTCTAAAAGTTCGATGAGCATTTTATTGACGTGTGAACTGAAAATGAGCACCGGCTTGGCGTTTGTGCGCGCCGTTTCCATAAGGCTCAAGTTGCAACCCTCCGTCAGTTCCAGGTCGCTTACCACACAATCCACGGGAAGACGTTGTGAAAAATGTTCCAGAGCTGCTGGAATTGTGGCGTACTCAAAGATTTCGGCATTGGGCAGCACGTCCAATACGTACTGCTTGACAACAAACCGAATGGCTTCGTGGTCGTCAAGAATCAGAATTTTCATAGGGTACACTAATCGTATGCGTTACAACTTGATCTTGAACGGTGATCTTTTGTTTTGCACCGATGATGCGCAAACGGTCTCCAATGATCAACGTGCCAAAACCACCTTTTGCATTCCTTTTCCCCGTGATCCATTTCACAGCTTCGGGAGTGGCCCGGTAAACCACCATAATATTCAATACACCCTCTTCGTCGACGGTTGATATTTGAATTCGCGATACGTGAGCGTGCTTAATGGCGTTGGTGAGTATTTCTTGAACAGCCCAATAGGCGTGGTGGAGAAAATTTTCTGAAGGATGCCGTTCGGCATGGGACTCAAAAAAAACACGTACGTTGCCCATGGACATTTGGAGCGCCATGGATTTAAAACTGGTTTTCCAATTCGGTGTCGCAAGACCCTTGGGGTACATGAATTCTACGATTTGATGTGTTTTGTCTTTGAACAACTGATAGTCCACCTCCAATTGGTTCAATGCAATGAGTTGTTCGGCGTTCAATTCAGTCTTGAGCCGTTCAAAATTGTGGGACATCCTCACCCAGTGTGCGCCCAATTGATCGTGAAGTTCACTGGCGATTCGTTTCCGTTCAGTATCTACGCCTTTAAAGCTTAGGTTATAAAGCCGGTGCACCACCGCGGAATACCTACGCAGTACGATTCTACTGAAGGTGAAGGTGCCTATCAGTATAATCGCAGCCGCTGAGGTAATAGCGAATAAACTAATGATTAAAGAATCTCCTGAGTTGGACATGTAGTGCAACAATAGTTGTTGTGAATACAATTAAATTCCCGGCACCCATGTAAACAATGAGTTGAGCTGCTTGCCAATCAAAGTTAAATTTCCGTAGAATTAAGATGGACATGGAGAACATCAAGTCTATGGCTAAAATAATATAGATCACGGATTTTTGAATATTATGACTGCTCAATTTAGCCAATTTATTCGCTTTAAAAATAAGTAGATAAATCGCTGTAACGTATAAAATCAAGTAGATTGAATAATGATATAAAATCAAATTAATCAAAGACAGCAATAGTGCCAAAGGCGCCAAATAGATTAATTTCAGCTTCTTGACAAAACTTACGGATAAAACTATTCCGAGAGGAGCGAAAGCATGGTAAAATCGAAAAAGGGGATCACTTTGATTTAAAAAAATGTGCCCCCAGTTGTTCAGTAATAATATAAAAATGTAATAAATTACTTCGACGTGATTTTCGATTGATTTACGCCTTATAAAGAGATTGAATAATACTCTACAAAAAAGTAAGGTTATTGCAATGAATTCCAGGATTGGATACCATTTTTGAATCATCAAATCATCAATTCCGAATTTGTAAAACAGGTAGTGGGGCAATTCAGTGCACGATTGAGGAGCACTCCATCCGTCATGTCCGCGCCATTGGCGTCAACACCCACCACAACAATGGTCAGTTTGTCGTCATCGTTCAAGGCGAAATACGTGCGAATGTTCACACAGTCGGATTGATCCATGATCAGTTGGTACGCTTCTTTATCGATCATACTGGCAACCGTTAACCCTTGGAATTGTGTTGCATTCTGGAACGCACGGGTCATGGTTTGCGCTTGATCTAAGGTAATCACGTGGCTGTTGGTTGACATGCTTGTAGTTTTTTTTTGGTTTCAACAGCGAATTACGTTCAAATCTATTTAGCGGAGATGATAGAAATCTATCACGTAGATGAAAAAAGTTCGTTTGAACTTGACCGGCTGGTTCAAATGTATTCCCCACAATTGACCTCTTCCCAATTATGTGTATGCTTATAAACTTGATTCTTGGTGCCCAAATCCCCACAAAAAGGTCGTGATCCCAGAAAACCCGTTGAAACTTTTCCACGGCCATGATATTTTTCTATCATGTTTTTTATTTTCAGACGCAATAGGTTTACGGTGAATGAAAATCAATTATTCAAATGGCAAACCCACAATTCTAGCGTCAACCCCACTGTTAAATTTTATGCAATGAAAGCGAAAAAAACCCTCCTGGCCGCACTGTTGGCCCTGACGTCGGCAAGTGCCCTGCGGGCGCAAGTAGTACAGATCGGCAATTTGGGTGCATCCATGACCCCAGACGGAACGTTGTTTCGGACGTCGGCCGGGCAATCCCTCCTCCAAGTGCCTTATGGATTTGGGTGGAGCACCTTGTTTGAATCTCATCTGTGGGTGTACTACCCGCAAGGAGGTGCCGGTCACGGAATCATGCCCCTGCTCACGTCCACGCTGGGGGGGCCGCAGAAAACCTTCGGTCCGCAATTTGCACCGGGGGCCTACACAACGCCTGCTGCCATGCAGAAGTACAACCGCACCTGGCGCGTTTCCCAGGACAGCGTAGACAAGCACCGCGCGTTTTGGAATACTACGAGCTACACGCCTGCGCCGGAGGTGGCACAGTTTGTAGGGTCCGGCAATCCTTCTTTGGGTGAATTCCCCCAACTGCAGCCCTATGCCAACCGGGCCGCAGACAACACCTACAATTGGGCACAAGGAGACTACCCCGTATTGCGCGGCAAGCGCTCCGTTTTTGCACTTTACTCAGACCGGGGAGTGGCGAAGCCAGACAACAACGCGCCCACTTCTTTGAACATAGGGGTAGAAATGTTTGAACACCCTTTGGCTTCCGTGCGTCCCGCTTTCGGCCAAACGGTATTTGTTTCATTTACAGTGACCAACACCGGCACAACGCCCATAGATTCGTTGCACGTGGGGTTGGTAGCGGATTTTGACATTGGGCAGGCAGACAACGACTACTTGGGCACGGACACGGCCGGGAATTTTGTGTACGGCATGAATTATTTTGAGAACGAACCCGCCAACGGGTACGGCACGGCGGTGCCGGCGATGGGCGTGCTCGCATTGAGCCATCCCTTGAACCGCAGCCTGCGCTACAATCCGGGCATGACCTCGTTCAGTTCCTTGGCGATGCCGGTGCATTTTCAGCAACGCGTATGGATGATGCAGGGACGTCCCAACAACCTGACGGTCCCCCAATACTACGCGCCCGGGGATCCGCTGTCCAAGATCGGTTCACTCGATGATACCCTGATGATCAACCGCTTGGACCGCGCCCTGGTGCTCACCCTACCCGTTCAGAACTTGGCGGCAGGGGCCACGGCGTGCTTTGATTTTGCCTACGTGGTGGGCGTGGGAACCAACCGCTTCAACAGTTTGGAGGTCCTCCGCGAGTACTGCGGTGAGATCAGCAACGAATACCAGACCGGTGCTGCTACGTGTGCGCTGGAAACCCTTCTTTCCACCGACGAATGGTCGGGACTCTTAGCGCCAAAAGTGCACCCCAATCCGTCGTCCGGCCGCGTTACCTGGACTTGGAGCAATGCTCCCCGGGCCGACGTTACCTTCCGGGTTCACGACCTGGTAGGCAGGCCGATTTGGAGCGAAACCGTGCAGCCCAACGGCACCGCGCTGGAGGTGGATTGGTCCCATTTGGAACCCGGCTCGTACTGGGTTGGCGTGCGCGAGGAAGGCGGCCACGAACACGTGCAACGCGTGGTCCTGGTTCGTTAGCGGTAAGCTCGTTCGAGGAGAGCCGCGTCAGCGGCTCTCCTCGAACGAGCGTGCTTTCAGGCGGGGCGAGGAACCCACCTTTCCCATGCGGGAGGCGGCCAAAAACGGCCCTAAAACAGCCCCGGGATCAATACAGAAAGGTGTCGTACGGAAAGCGAACGGCGTGCAGGGTGCTGACCAAGCCGTAGAGGGCGTCTTTGAGGCCGTCGAAGTTATCTTTTTGGGTGGCGGAAATGAAGACGGCTTGGCCCTGTGCCCGGTCTTCCCAGGCGCGTTTCACCGCGTCCAAGGCGCCGGGCTCAGCCGTTTCCAGAAAGGCGTCCACCTTGTTGAATACCATCAAGATGGGCTTGTCCCGGGTGTCCAGTTCGGCCAAAATCAAGTTTACGGAAGCGATTTGGTCCTCGTAGGTAGGGTGCGCCAAATCCACCACGTGCACCAAAACGTCGGCCTCGCGCACTTCGTCCAACGTGGACTTGAAGGATTCCACCAGCTGGGTGGGGAGCTTGCGGATGAACCCGACGGTGTCGGACAGTAAAAAGGGCAGGTTGCCAATGACCACTTTGCGCACGGTGGTGTCCAAGGTGGCAAACAGCTTGTTTTCCGCCAGCACCTCGCTCTTGCTGAGCGCGTTCATCAAGGTGGACTTCCCCACGTTGGTGTAGCCCACCAAAGCCACGCGGATCAAGGCGCCGCGGTTGCCGCGTTGGGTGGCCATTTGGCGGTCAATCTTCTCCAATTTTTCCTTCAGCCACGCAATCCGCTGTTGGATGATTCGACGGTCCGTTTCGATTTGGGTTTCTCCCGGTCCGCGCATCCCAATTCCGCCTTTTTGGCGTTCCAGGTGCGTCCACATGCGGCTCAAACGCGGCAGCAGGTATTGGTACTGAGCCAACTCCACCTGCGTCCGGGCGTAGGAGGTTTGGGCGCGGGCCGCAAAAATGTCCAAAATCAAGTTGGTGCGGTCCATCACCTTGATTTCAAACATGCGCTCAATATTCTTCAGCTGCGACGGCGTCAATTCGTCGTCAAACAGCGCCAAATCGATGTTGTGTTCTTGGATGTAGGCGTGGATTTCCTCCATTTTACCGGACCCAAGAAAGGTGTAGGAGTCCGGCTTGTCCATTTTTTGGGTGAACCGGGCCACGGTGGTGGCACCGGCCGTTCGCGCCAAAAAGTCCATTTCGTCCAAGTACTCCTCAACCTTTTCTTCCGGTTGCAGGCGGGTAATGGCTCCGATCAGGATGCACCGCTCTTCGCGGTCTTCCCGGGTTTGGCGTTCAATCATGCAGGGCGGCGGGTATCAAAAGAGGCGTTCCCACGGAATGCGGGAAAGGATGAGCAACAAGCCAATGCCCATCCACGTCATGCGGGTGGAGAATGCACCGGCGGGGTCTTGCTTTTTGGACTTGGAATAGCCCACCGTCAAGAGGACAATTCCGATGATGTTCACGGCGATGTGTTCTACGGCAAACCAGCGCAAATCTGCATTTTTCATGACTTCCGCGGTGTTGGTGGTCAATTGGTTGAACCAGGGGCCCACAAAGTACAGCGCCAAGCCAAAAATGAGTTGCAGGTGGCCAAAAATCAACGCAAAAAGAGCGGTCCGACGGTCCCAAGCATTTTGTGCAGGGCGTTTGGATATCCATCCTTGCAGGGCCATGCCAACAGCTACCACGGCGGCAATCAGGAACAAATAAGCGAAGAGTCTGTGGGAGTGAAGCAGTCCGGTGTACATTAGGAAAAAACGTTACAGCCTTGCGGCTTGGGTTTAACGGTATGAAGTTACGGCAAAGGTGCGATGCGCGCTACCGTACCGAAGGGAAGTCTTTTTCCGTGGGAGTCTTCTGCGTAGTGTTCCACCAATGCGGCGCTGCGTCCAAAATGCAAGTTCAGCAAGGTGTGCGCCACCACGGCGCTCAACCCCATGGAATACAGGTTCAAAACCACAAAACCGTTGGGTTCCAGCAGTTGTGCGCAGTCCCGCAGCAACCCGTCCAGGTGGTCTTCCAAAATCCACTTTTCGCCGTCTGGGCCGCGGCCGTAGGCCGGAGGGTCCAACACAATGCCGGCGTAGCGGTTGCCGCGTTTGGCTTCGCGCCGCACAAAGGCCGCGGCGTCTTCCACCACCCAGCGGATGGCGCTCAATCCGGAGGCGTCTTGGTTTTGACGTCCCCAGTCCACCACCTTGCGCACGGAGTCCACGTGGGTAACTTCTGCGCCGGCCGCCCGCGCCGCCAAGGAAGCGCCGCCGGTGTAGGCAAATAAATTCAGCACCTTGGGAGCGCTTGCGGCCCCGCCCAGGCTGCGCACCGCGCTGTAAATCCATTCCCAATTCTCGGCTTGTTCCGGAAAGAGCCCAATGTGCTTGAAGCCGGTTCGCTGCAGGGAAAACCGCAGTTTGTGGTCCTGCAAGGCGTAGCTCACTTCCCACCGCTCCGGGGTTCCGGGTGCCACCGTCCACAAACCCTTGTCCGGGCTGTCTTTGGACCGCGAAAAGGTAGCTTGAGCGCGTTTTTTCCATTCCGACGCCTCCAAGGAGGGCGCCCAAACGGCTTGCGGCTCCGGCCGCGCCAAGACCAACGGCCCAAAGCGCTCCAGTTTGTACTCGTTTCCGCAGTCCAACAGGGCGTAGTCTTTCCAGCGATCGGCCGTTGCCAGGCCAATGTTCACGGGGGCAGCCGATGCGTGCTTCATGCCGCTCAGCGGGTACGGCGTTCGTTGTAGTACGCCTGCGTTTCTTCCGACGGATTGAAGTACCCAAAGGCCACTTGCGGGTAGTGTTTCCGCACCAATTCCTGCAACTTCAATACCCCCAAAGGTTCGGGGTCCGGTTCCAGTCGAACTTTTTTGAAGTACCAGTCCGGGTCGATGGTGAAGTTCCGCCACTGAATCATGTTCAGGTCCGTCGATTCAATCAACCGCTGCAGGGCCTCCCATTCCGCGCGGGCGTCCGTCACCCCCGGGAACACAAAGTAGTTGATGCTGGCCCAACCGCCGTGCTTGCGCACCACTTTCAGGCTTTCCACTAGGTCTTCAAACGCGTAGTTGCGCGGAAGGTAGTAGTTGGTGTACCAGTCCTTTCGGGCTGAGTTCATGCTCACGCGGATGCTCTGCAACCCCGCTTGGCACAAGGCTTCCACGGCGTCGGGCTTGGACCCGTTGGTGTTCATGTTGATGATGCCCTTGGAGGTTTGGGCGCGAATTTTTTGGATGGCCTGCACCAAGGTTTCCCAAACGAGCAGAGGTTCGCCTTCGCAGCCCTGACCAAAAGAAACAATGGGGTAGGGGGCGGACTCCAGGTGGTACAACGCCATCTCCGCAATTTCGTTGGGGTCCGGGATGAACTTCAAGCGAAAATGGGCGCTGTGGACGTCCTCGTCTTCCTGCAGGGAGATGCAGCCCAGGCAGGTGGCGTTGCACGCGGGCGACGCCGGCACGGGGCATTCCCAGCGGTTCAAAAAGAAATTTTGGGCGGCACGGCAGCTGTAATCGCTGGCGCAATTTTCCGCCAGGTGCTCCACCACGCGGTTGGCGGGGAAGCGCTTCCGCATTTGGTCTATGGACCGATCCACCAGGGGCTGGTGAAACTGGCTGACGTCTTGGCGCAGGTCCGGATCTACCCGAACGGCTGTGGTCCAAAAGCGGTCGTTGAACCAACCCACGGCAGTGTAGGCGTAGAGCGGCAAGATGGGCGCCGTTCCGCGCTTTTCGTAGGCGGCCAAATACGTTTGGCTGTGCGCCGGGCTGATGAATGCCGCCACGGCCTCCGTTCCTTCGTACGGCTCAATTTTGCCGGACTTGGGATTCCAGCCCAGGGGTACGCGTCCGGGCAAAAAGAAGAATTCACTTCCTTCCGGCAGCGGGATGAAGTCTTCCGGTTGCAAAACCACAGGGGTTTTGCCCGATCGACCCACGCAGCGCCAGGTTTCGTGTTCTACAATTTCACCTTCCGCATCTGCAAAGAGCATGAACGGAACTTCCGCCGGGTGTTCCACCGGTCGGGCTTGAAAAAGGGGTGAGGTTGCCAATTCCGCCATGCAGCAAAGGTAGTTGGCCTCAGCGATTTCGCTTCCACCAAGGGGCGGAACTCTTGTTCGCGTCTGCACCCGCAGCATTGCTGCCGCCGTCGGCCCGGTTGGGACGATCGGAAGATCCCCCCGTGCGGCCGTCGGCCCGCCCTACGGGCCGGCCTCCTCCGCGACCTTCACCACCGCGCGCTTCGCCTCCGCGGTATCCGCCGCCGCCGTTGCCGGCCGCGCTACCGCCTCGGTTGGACGATCCGCCCGACGCAGATTTGGTGCGGTTGCCGCCGTTGTTGCCACCGCCGTTGCCGCCCTTGCCCTTTCCGGGGCCGCGCGGTTCGCGCGGCGGACGTGGGGGCTCAGGAGCCTCCTGGGGCAGTGCCGCACCCGGCTGGTACGGATGCGTAGCGTCCACCGGGATGTCTTGGCGGATCAACTTTTGGATGTCCTTCAAGAAGGGAAGCTCCTCGCGGTCCACCAAAGACCAAGCAATTCCGCTGTTGCCCGCACGACCGGTACGTCCAATGCGGTGCACGTACGTTTCCGGAATGTTGGGAATCTCAAAATTGATCACGTGCGTCAGCTCGTCAATGTCAATACCGCGTGCCGCAATGTCTGTGGCCACCAGAACGCGCGTGGTGCGGTTCTTGAAGTTGCCCAGCGCATTTTGGCGGGCAGACTGGCTCTTGTTCCCGTGAATGGCCTGGGCGGTGATGCCGTTGTTCACCAAATCCTTAACCACCTTATCCGCGCCGTGCTTGGTGCGGGTAAATACCAAGATGGACGGCACTTCCGGCGCTACATCTTTCAGCAAATGGCGCAGCAAGAAGCGCTTGCCTTTTTGGTCCACTTTGTAAACCACTTGGCTCACTTTTTCGGCGGTCGACGACACGGGAGCCACAGAAACGCGCACCGGCTGGTGCAGCAGGGTGTCCGACAACTTCACCACTTCCGACGGCATGGTGGCCGAGAAGAACATCGTTTGGCGCTTGGAGGGCAATTTGGCGATGACTTTTTTCACGTCGTGGATGAAGCCCATGTCAAGCATGCGGTCTGCCTCATCCAAGACAAAATGGGTCAAATGACGCAAATCAACGTGCCCTTGGCTCATCAAGTCCAGCAACCGGCCGGGGGTGGCCGTCACCAGGTCTGCACCCCTGCGGAGCGCGTCTACTTGAGGTTGTTGGCCGACGCCGCCAAAGATTACCGAATGGCGCAGCGCGAGGTTGCGTCCGTACGAGGCAATGCTTTCGTCAATTTGCAAGGCCAATTCCCGTGTGGGGGTGAGGATTAAGACCCGGATGGGCCGCGGTCCGCGCGCTTCCGGAACGTGCATCAGGTGCTGCAAGATGGGCAGCGTAAAGGCCGCCGTTTTGCCGGTTCCGGTTTGTGCGGTTCCCAAAAGGTCGCGACCCTCTAGGGCCGGGGGAATGCTCTGGGCTTGAATGGGAGTGGGGGTGGTGTACCCTTCGTGGGCCAGGGCCTCCAACAGGGGAGCGGCCAGGCCGAGTTCAGAAAATGAATTCAAAAGATGATGGTGAAGACAGGCCGGTCAATCGGCGGAATATCGGGGTTATTGAGTTCCTTTTTGGTGCTGCGCGGCCCTTCGGGTTTATTGACACCGCCAGCAGGATCGAAAGTGCAAAGGTACAGCAAATTATTTTGAGGCCTTTCCGGAATGCGCAGCGCTGTGGCTGGGGGGTCTCACAATCAGCCGGATGATGTTTTTGTGGGAGAAGTACTTCATGGCCCAGTTGAACAAAACCACCAGTCGGTTTTTGAACCCAATCAAGGAAACCAAATGCACCGCCATCCAGAGGTACCAGGCCACCAAGCCCTGGAAGCGCAGTTTGCCCACTTCCACCACGGCCTTGTTGCGGCCAATGGTGGCCATGTTGCCCTGATCCCGGTACCGGAACGGATGCGCGGGCGCCGCGTTGGACGCAAACAGCAGCAGGTTTTTGGCCAGTACCTCTGCTTGCTGAATGGCTACCGGGGCCACCATGGGGTGGCCGTTGGGCCCCACAAAGGCAACGTCGCCCACGGCAAAGACGTTGGAAACGCCGTCAACCTGCAGGAAGTCGTTGACGGACAAGCGGTTCGCGCGGGTGTAAACGTTGGCGGGCAGTCCGGAGACCGCGGCGCCCATGACTCCGGCAGACCAGATGACGGTGCGCGACCGCAAGGATTCGCCGGTGGACAGCGTCAGCATTTCGCCGTCGTAGTCCAGCACGCGTTGCCCCAAACGCAATTGAACCCCCATGGAGCGGAGGTAGTCTTGCGACACGTGGGATGATTTTTCCGAAAAACTGGCCAGCACGCGAGGGCCCGCCTCAATCAAGGTGATCTGCATGGTTTCCGCGTCCACCTCTTTGTACTCTTCGGCCAAAATATTCTTACGAATTTCCGCCAGGGCACCTGCAACTTCAACTCCCGTAGGCCCGCCGCCCACGATCACAAAATTCAGCGCAGACCGACGGTCGTCGTCCTGCAAATACAAGGCGTCTTCAAATTCCTGCAAAAAGTCCGAGCGGATGTCCAAGGCTTGAGCGATGGATTTCAGCTGCAGCGAATTGCGCTCCAGGGCCTCGTTTCCAAAGAAA
>CANHXZ010000059.1 GCA_947464785.1 Flavobacteriales bacterium
ACGGACGAATTCCGGCCGCCGTACTGGGCATTGAAACCGGCGGTGTAAATGTCTGCAGACTTCAGGATGTCCGTCTCAAAGACCGAGAAAAAACCAATGCTGTGGAAGGGATTGTACAAAATCATTCCGTCCAGCTTGACCAAATTCTGAATGGGCGCTCCACCGCGGATGTACAGCTGGCCGCCTTGGTCTCCCGTGGAAACCACACCCGGCAATACTTGAATGGCGCGCACCAAATCCGGCTCGCCCCCAATGGAAAACGTTTGTATGTTTTTGGCCGACAAATTGATTTGAGCGGTCATGACCTTTCCCTGCGCTTCTTGACGCTTGGCGGTAACGTTGGCGTCTTTCAAAACGGTGGACTCCTCCTCCAAATAAAAGGTTTCCGACGGCACCTTTCCGGCGCGCAAAACTACTTTTCGGGCGGTTTTTTGGTAGCCAAACATCTGGACCTCCAACGTGTAGTCGCCAAAAGGCAACTGATTGACCTGGAAATAACCCTCTTTGTTGGTGGAGACCAAGCCTCCCTTGGGAAGCAATTTAACGGAGACGCCTTCCAACGGCAATTGCGTGGATTTCTCAAACACGTAACCGCGCACCACCCCCGTGGTTTGAGCGGCCAAAGGCATCGATGCTACCAGAGACCATAAACCAAGCGCAAAAGCGATCATCCGGCCGGCCGGAACGGGAAAATTCAATTTCATACCAGTATTTTAAACAACAACTCGCGCAACAATTCGTCGGTGGAGGCACCTCCTGTTCGCACGCCCTTGAAGGCCAAATCGGCCTCGCGAAGGTAGCGCACAATCCGCACGAGTTTGGCTTGGGGATACTTGGCGCAAATGGCTTCGTAATCCTTCAAAGCGTAGGGGTTTTTCTGCCCCATGGCGGCACCGGCAGCGGCGCTGCCCAGATGCCTTAAACTGCTGTAAACAAGAGCCTTTCCAAAGGTTGCGTACAAAAAACCCAAGGTCATGGGCAACGGGGTGCTCTTGGTTTGTTTGGACAAACCGTCCGCGATTCGGTACGCGCGGTTGGGATCTTTGTTGACTAAGGCACGGATCAATTCCAAGTTGTTGAACTCGCGGGAAATTCCCACGTGCTTTTCCACCTCCACGGGCGTAACCATCCCTCCTTCACCCAAAGCCACCGCGAGCTTGTCCAACTCGTGGGCCAGTCGGGTTAAATCCGTACCGACGGATTCGTAGAGCAAGGAAATGGCCGTATCCTCGATTTTCAAAACGCGTCGGGTAGACTCCGAGCGGATCCAAGCCTTGGCCTGGCCTTCGTTCAACGGGACCGCTTCAACATAAGCGTGGTGGTTGGCCAGCAAGCTTTTGTACCCATCCCGACGCTTGTCTGGGGTCTTGCCCATGAACGCCAAAAAGAGCACCGTAGTGGGATTGGGGTTCTTGAAATAGGCCGACAGTGCTTCAAAGTCGCGCAGATTTTGCGCTTCCCGCACCACCACCAAAACGCGATCCGCCATCAGGGGGAACCGTCGGGCCTCAGACACTACATCCGCGGCAGAAACGTCCCGACCGTACAAAATGCTGGCGTTAAACGCTTTCTCGTCCTCCGTCAACGCCGTGGCCTCCAACCGATCGCACAAGGCATCTATGAAGTACGTTTCGACACCGGCCGCAACCACCACCGGAGGAAACTCCCGTCGGGAAAAACCCTCCAATAAAGATGCGTACGTGTGTGCCACAGGCGCCAAAGATAGGGGTTTACGCGTGGTGGTAGGGTTCGTTCCGCAGAATGGTGTGCGCGCGGTACAGCTGCTCCACAAAGACCAAACGCACCATGTCGTGGGTGAGGGTCATGGGGCCCAGAGCCAACTGAAACGACGATTTTGCTCGAAAATCCTCTGGAAAACCGTAGGCATCGCCTACCGCAAAAACCAAGCGTTTGGGGCCGCTGTTCATCCACTTTTGCATTTGCTGCGCAAAACCGGTGGAGGGCAACAGCGCCCCGTGTTCGTCCAACAAAACCAGGTAATCGCCTGGTTTTAAGGCGCTGGTGAGGCGGTCCGCCGCGGAAACCACCACATGACTGAATTCCGTGTAGCGCTGCAACCGTTTGGCGTACAGCAAAATCCCCTCTTTGAGGTATCCTTCTTGGGTGGCTCCAACGGTGAGTAATACGGTTTGCACGGTGCTGTTTTGTACCTTGCAAAGGTAGTTCACACCCCATGGATGCCAATCATTTCTCCCCTTTTGAGCTCGTTTGCGGATCCCGCACGGAAGACGTAGACGCCCTGATTCGGGCGGCATTGGCCGAAGATCTGGGGACCGGACGGACGGACTTCCCCGGAGACCACTCGGCCTTGGCCTGCTTTGGCCCTGCCGAACGCGGACGTTCGGTTCTGCGCGCTAAGGAAACGGGCATTTTGGCCGGGGTGGATTTGGTTCCCCTGGTGCTTCAGGCCGTGGATGCCGCACTCGTATGGAAACCCAATGGCACCGACGGATCCCCCTTGGAACCGGGAACGGTGGTGGGTTGGGCGGAAGGTCCGTTGGTTTCGTTGTTGACGGCGGAACGCACCTTGCTGAACTTTGTGCAGCGGTTGAGCGGCGTGGCGTCTGCTGCCCGGCGCTGGACCCAACACGTGGAAGGCACGGGAGTGACGCTTTTGGACACCCGAAAAACCACCCCCGGATGGCGGGACTTGGAAAAGTACGCGGTTCGAACCGGCGGCGCCCAGAACCACCGCCAAGGGTTGTACGACCTCATCATGCTCAAGGACAACCACATCGACTTTTGCGGCGGCATTCCACAAGCCGTGGAGCGCGTTCAAGCGTACCTGAAAAAACGCGGCCAATCGCTGCGCATTGAGGTGGAAGCCCGCACCTTGGCAGATGTGGAGTTGGCCTTGAATACCCCGGGAATTGACATCCTGATGCTGGACAACTTCACCCCGGAACAATGCCGCGTGGCGGTGAAATTGATCGACGGGCGCTTGCAAACCGAAGCTTCCGGAGGAATTACGGAACAGACCCTCCGCGCTTATGCGGAAACGGGCGTAGACACCATTTCCATTGGCGCGCTCACGCACAGCGTAAAGAGTTTGGACTTGAACTTTAAAGCCGTTTGCGCATGAACGGTATTTTGCGCACGGTGCAGCTTTGGCTCCAAAAAATTCGCCCCCCTTTTCTGGAAAACCTCAGCCTGTGGGACATTGGTACCTTTTTTTACCGCGCCCTCTACGAAGGAGCCGTATCCAGCCGGGCGGCTTCCGTGGCATTCTCCTTCTTCATGGCCCTTTTCCCGGGCGTAATTTTCGTCTTTACCCTCATTCCCTTCATCCCCATCGACGGTTTTCAGGAGGAGCTCTTTGCGTTGCTTCAGGACGTACTGCCGCCCAACAGTTTTGAGGCCACACAGTCCACCATCAACGACATCCTCACGGTTCAACGCGGAGACCTGTTGGGCCTAACCGTTCTGGCCGCTTTAATCTTCGCCACCAACGGCACCTTGGCCCTTATTGCCAACTTTACCCAAAGTGTCTACAACATAGGGCACCGGAATTTCTGGTCGCAGTACCTGGCTGCATTCGTACTGACCGTCGTTTTGTCCGTTTTGTTGATCGCTGGAATTGCGTTTTTGGTGGCCTCTGAGGGCCTCCTTGCTGCTTGGATGCAAAAACGAACGCAAATCGGCACGGAATGGAAGCTGCTGATTGCTTGGCGCTACGCCATTCTCATTGTCTTGATTTTGTTGTCCGTTTCCTTGGTCTTCAAATACGGACCTGCCTCCAAAGCGCCTTGGCAGTTGATCAGTCCCGGCGCTGTTTTAGCCACGGTTTTGGTGGTGGCCTCGTCCGCCGCATTCGGGTTTTACGTGGCGCATTTTGCTCGATACAACCAACTCTACGGCTCCATTGGAACGTTGTTGATCCTCCAGCTCTGGATCTACATCAACGCCATCGGCCTGATTGTGGGGTACGAATTGAATGCGAGTGTGGCTCAGGCGCACAAAAGCCACGCAAGCGATGCTTCGTCCGTTCCAACCGATTTACCTTTATAACTTTACCGCATGAAAAAGTGCCTGCTCCTGCTCGCCGTACTCTTCAGCTTTAATGCCCTCGCGCAAAAGCAGGATCAACTCTTGGGCGTTTGGTTCAATGAGGAAAAAGACGGAAAAGTGGAAGTCTTCAAAAAGGCCGACGGCAAGTACTACGGCAAGATTGTTTGGGTGAAAAACGATTTCAACGAGGACGGCAGCAAGCCCAAGCGCGATCGAAAAAATCCGGAAGAGAAGTTGCGGAACCGAGTGCTCAACGGAATGGTCGTGCTCACGGGGCTTCAATGGAACAACGACGCCAAAGAATGGCAAGACGGTCAGATTTACGACACCAAATCCGGGAAAACGTATGCTTGTTATTGCAAACTGCAGCCCAACGGAACCCTCTATTTTAAAGGATACGTCATGGGCATGACGTTTCTGGGGCGAAGCACGGTTTGGACGCGCGCGAATTGATGGGTCAAACCCACTGATGGGTCAAACGACTTCCCGATAAACGGACAGCAGTTCGTTCCCTACCGCCTCCGGGGTAAAGCTGTTCCGGTCAAAAACTTCAGCCCGCACATGCGTCCGGTTGTCCTCAAAGGATTGAATTCCGGCCAAAAAGGACTCCGAATTCAAGGCCGTGAGCACCCCAAACTCGGATTTCCACCAAGAGACGTTCGCTGGGATTTTCGCACTCACTACCGGCAGTCCGGTGGCTAAGGCTTCCCGTACCACCAATCCAAAGGTTTCTTGCGTCGTGGGATGCAAAAAAAGATCGGACGTGCGCATCAAATCCCCAATGGCTTCTGGTGTTTGTGTACCTGCCCAATGAATGAAAGGCTCCAAGCCTCGTTCGCGAGCCCTCTTTTCCAAGGCAGGACGTCGCGCCCCATAGCCAACGTGGGTCCAAAAGATCGCCACCTCCGGCCGATGGGTCCGGTACCAGGCGAGGGCGTCCAAAATCCACTCCACGCGCTTGATGGCGGCGTTGCTGGGGATCAAACTGGCCACAGAAAGCCAGTGCCAAACTGCGGGGTCGTTGGTGGCCGCAATTCCTTCCGCAAACTCTGCCCGGTGGGCGTACGGGCCAAAATCCACCACGTTGGGCACCACCGCCACCTTCTTGATGCCTTCCGCGCGCAAGTCATTCGCCAAATGTTCGGACACGGCCAGTACGCGTTGGGCATCGTCGTATGCGCGGCGCAGTCGCGCCCCAAAGAGCGGATGGCCCAACCAGCTTTGCGCTTTGGACCAGTGTTCGGTAACCACGTACGGCACGCTCCAGCGGCGCGCCAAAACCTGCGCCAGCACGCCCCCGGGGAAACCAATGTTTCCGTGCACCAGATCCGGTCGGTTCAGGCCCGGCAGCTTTTGGAATGCTTGGCGGGCGACTAATAAGGCCAGGAAACCCGGGGCGTGGCGCAAATACTTCCAAAAAACGCTCCGAACCTCCCACGTAAACACATTGGGTTCTGTGGTGATCCACCGAGACCGCCACCAACCGGAGCCGCGCTCCACATCCACAAAGAGCAGCTGGGCCTCCACTTGACCGGCCGCTGCACGAAACTGAGCGCGGATGTAGGCCGCTCGGTACGGATGTGTTGCGTCCGGATACCACGGCGTGAGCCACAGTACGCGCGGGACCCGGCTCACGAATTGGGCTGTTTGGGGAGGAGTCGACGCGTCCAACCGTTCAACATTTGTTTAAAATCCGGCAACTCCGGCGATTGAAGGATCCACGCCAAAAAGAGGACTCCCTGCAGGCTCGCTTCCACCAAGGCAGCAACCACCGTTCCAACCGGCAACCACGTTGCCAGCAGATGAACCCCCGCCGCCAGTACAAAATACACCAACGCCCACAATGGCTTCACCCCAGACGGCCAAGCATGCAGCAGTTTTTGGACCAAAACGGCTTTGAACAAATTGTAGGCCACCGCAGAGGCCACCAGTGCCCAGCCCATGGACACGGTGCCGTAGCGCGGCAGAGCCCACCAACCCAGCGAAAACAGCAGGCCAATGAGCAACGCGTTGGCCCAAAAATCCCACCGATAGAGCGGACTGGCCAGCAACACCAAACCGGAAACCCCCGTGGCCACGTGAATCAACTGCGCCGCTGCCACCCAGAGCGCCAGATCGGAGACGCCTCGGTAGGACGCCGGCAAGTACAACTCCACTGCCGGAAGCAGGGACCACAGGCCAAAAACCAAGAAGGCGGTTGCGTAAAATTGATGGACGCCGCCGCGTCGGACCAAATCCAACAAACGGGACGTATCGTTCCGGGACCACGCCTCCGCAATCAGGGGCCGGAGGGAGTACCCCATGGCTTTGGCCGGTACGGAGACCACGACGCCCAATTGAAAAGCAATGCTGTACCGAGCCACTTCGGCCAAATTCAAACGCTTGCCAATGAGGACCACGTCCAATTGGCCCATGACCATCTGGGCACCTGCGGTCAATACCATGAAGCCCGCATAGGCCAAGAAGGCGCGCCACGGCAAGTTGGACCAGTTCCACCCCACCCGAATCCACTTCTGCGCGTACGCCACCAGAACGGCGGTCAACAGCACGTGGCCGGCGGTAACCCACCACAAAAATTGAGGAAAAGTGAGCCCGCCCAGCACCAGGGCCAGCGCCCCCAGGGTCAAAACGGATTTACGGCCCACGTCCTTGATCCACTGCGGGGCCACCACGCGGTAGGCGGATTGGGCTTGACTGGCCACCAACTCAAAGAGCACGTAGGAGGCCACCAAGGCCCACAAAGGCGCCCAGCCCCACCCAAAACGCGGGTTGTTCACGGCTGCGGCCACCCAGTCGTCCCCTTTCCAAAGCCCCAGGGCCCCCAACGCCAACAGCACCACCGCTGCGGAGGCCAAACCGGCGCCAAAAAGATCTGCTTTGCGCTCCGGCGCTACCCGCGGAGCAAAAGTCACCAAGGCGTGTGGATACCCCAAATGGGCGAAGGCGCCCACCAAAAGGGCGGCAGACAAAATCCATCGGGCAAAACCAAACCCATCGGGATCCGCTGCAAAGGCCCAGGGCATCAAAACCAAGGCGTTGACGGCTCCCACCACCACCCCCAGGTAGCCGCCCACGGCGTTCCAAATACTCTGTCTTTTTACGATCCCCACACCGACCAATCCAAGTCCGGAAAAAGCGCCTTCAATCCCGGTTGCAATGCGCGGTAGTGAGCGCGCACCTCCGCGCGCACCCGGTCGTCATCGGGGTCCTTGGCGGGCATTTTTCCGGCGTTCATTTTCAAATAAAGCGGCAACAAGGCTTCTTGAACGGAATGGGGCACGTACCGCTGGAGCGCCAACCCCAGGCGGTGCAAACGCTTGGAGCGGATGGCGACGGTCTCGTTGTGCTGCACAAAGGAATAGTTGGCGTAAAAGCCCGGATCCACGTCCAAAAAACGCGCCATGCGCTCCATTTCTCCGCTTGGATTGCGCAGCAAAGATTCAAAAAGCACCACGTGCAATCGATCCGCGCCCAAAGCCTCCTGCCACGGCCGCAGCCAGTGCGCGTAATCGCCGTGCTGCAGCAAGACGGAATCGCCGGCGTACTCGGCATAGGACTGGTTGATTCGTTTGGTCCGGAAGCGCTCAAAACGGTATTGGCTGTAGAGTCGGGCAGACGGTTCCCGCAAAACAACGATGCATTTGGGGCGGGACGGCAGCGCCGGAATGTGCTTCAACGCCTGCTGGTAGTACAAATAGGGAGCCGTGGCTTCCAAAACCACCGGGGCCTGAGCGCAGCCCTTGAAGTACGCCGCGTAGGCGCTTAAACCGTGCTCCAGAACGTTGGCCGAACGGTTGAACCGGTTGACGTCGTCGGCAAAAAAGAAGGTCTCTTTGACCGGAGAAGCACAGATTTCCGGATGGGCAGACAGCCAAAAATAGAGGGAACTGGTCCCGCATTTGGGCGCACCGATGACCACTGCATTGGGAAAGGTGAGGTTGTTCATTCCAACCCCAAAGTAACGGCCAATTCTTCGTAAACTTGTGCATTCTTGTAACCCCCTACTCATGAACGCTCTCTTTTCCTGGAAATCCAACCGCACTTGGTTGTTGCCCGTACTGGTTTTGGCCGCTTTGAATGTGGTTTATTTTGCCCCCGTGGTCTTCCAAAACAAGTCCATACCGCAGGACGATATTCTGATGGGCCTGGCCAAGGGCAAGGAAATTGTGGATTACCGGGAAGCTACCGGCGAGGAGCCGCTCTGGACCAATTCCATGTTCAGCGGCATGCCCACTTTCCAGGTGTCCACCCTCTACCCCAACAACATTTTGGGCTACTTCCAAACGGCCATCAGCACCGTTTTGGGCCTGGATTCCGGCATTTACATCATTGCCACCCTCATGATTGGCTTTTTCTTCTTGCTGCGCGGTGAGAAGGTGGATCCGGGACTGGCCGCGGTGGGCGCCATCGCCTTTGGCTTCAGTGCCTTTTTCATCATTTCCCTGGCGGCCGGCCACAACGCCAAAATCCGCACCGCGGCCTACATGGCGCCGCTGCTCTTGGGTGTTTTGCTCACGTTGCGCGGGCGTTTGGCCTTGGGATTTGCGCTGACTGCTTTGTTTACCGGCATGAGCATCCACGCCAACCACTTCCAAATCACGTTCTACACCGCACTGCCCATTTTAGCGATGGTGGTGGCTTTTGGCGTTCACGCTTTTCGCACCGGAACGGCGGGCGGATGGGCCAAACAGTTGGTGGTGCTCGCCCTGGCAGCACTGGTGGGCATCGGGCCCAACATCGGCAACCTGTGGAGCTCCTACGCCTACACGAAGGCGTCCATGCGCGGTGGGCATTCGGATTTAACCCCGGAACAAACCGACGGTTCTGCGCAAAAGCCCGCGGCGGGCTTAGACTTTGACTACGCCATGAGCTGGTCCTACGGCGTCAGCGAAACCCTGAACCTTTTCGTTCCCAACCTCATGGGCGGCGGGGCCAAACAGTCCTACGCGGATACGGAAACGTACCAATTTGTGGAAGGTGCACTGCGCCAGCAGGGCTACAGCGGCAAGGCTTTGGAGGCCAATTCCAATCAATTGGTGGGTTCCCGCATGTACTGGGGCGATCAATCGTTGGTCAACGGAGCCTACTACGTGGGGGCGGTGGTCTTCTTTTTGTTTGTTTTGGGCTTGTTGGTGGTTCGCGGTCCCACGCGCAACTGGGCGTTGGCGGCCTTGCTGCTGAGTGCCGTTTTGGCCTGGGGTAAAAACGCAGAATTCATCAACCGTTTTGTGTTCGACTACCTCCCGCTCTACAACAAATTCCGCGTTCCCTCCATGGCGTTGGTGGTGGCCTTCCTGGTCATTCCCTACCTGGGTTTTGTGGGCCTGCAGACCTGGATGAACGGCAACCAAGGGCGCGAGTGGCTTCAAAAGCGTTTGCTGTGGGCGCTTTACATCACTGGCGGACTCAGCCTGCTGTTGGCACTTTTTGGCCCGGCGTTTTTGTCTTTGGAAAGCCCGCGCGACGCCGGATTTGGCCAAGAGGGATTTGACCTGAACATGCTCCGTGCGGACCGCGAGTCCCTGCTGCGCAGTTCTGCCTTCAGCACCTTGCTGTTTGTGGTGCTGACGGCCGTGTTGCTGTGGGGACACCTGCTGGGCAAGGTCAAAACCCTGCACGTGGTGTTGGGACTGGGTGCTTTGGTGTTGGTGGATCAGTGGCGGTTTGACCGCGACCAACTGGGCAGCGAAGAATTTGTATCGAGTCGGGACTACGAGGCCGCCTTTGCCCCCTCGCAGGCGGACTTGTTGATCCAAAAAGACACGGACCCCCACTACCGCGTTTTCAACACCAGCGCGGGCCTTACTTCCGATTCCTACACCTCCTACCACCACAAAAGCGTGGGCGGGTACCACGGCGCCAAACTGGCCCGCTACCAAGATTTGATCGATCGGCAACTGAGCAAGGGCAACCTTTCCGTCTACAACATGCTCAACACCAAGTGGTTCATTGTTAAAGACAATAACAACCAGCCCATCGCCCAACCCAATTTGGCGGCCTGCGGACACGCTTGGTTCCCCGCGGAAGTGAACCGCGTGGACGGTCCGGACGCCGCCATGGCGGCACTCTCGGATTTTGATCCCCAGCGCACGGCCGTGGTGGACGCGCAAGACGTTGCCCCAGACGTTGCCTTGCCCGTAGCCGCGGATTCCGCCGCACAAATCGGCTTAAAAACCTACGACCCCAAAACCCTAACGTACACCGTTCGCGGCTGCACCACGGACCGTTTGGCGGTATTCTC
>CANHXZ010000060.1 GCA_947464785.1 Flavobacteriales bacterium
AAGGTCTATTTAACGCAGCAAGGTCAAACTGCCCTGAACATCTTTCAACTCTTCTTGAACCGAGCGGTACTTCAAACGGTACATATAAACGCCCATGGGCGCTTCTACTCCATCAATAGTGCCGTCCCATCCTTGCTTTTCGTCGCGGGTAGTGAACACCATATTTCCCCAACGATCGAAGATTTCCAAGGAATAAGATGCAGACTCTGCGTACACGTTCTGCGGACGCCACACCCGGTTCGCGGGCTGGCTGGAAGCTGGATTGAACGCATTGGGCAAAAACATGCGCGGCAGGTGCTCGGCACACGCCACGTTGGAGATGCTGCGGAAAGGCAATCCATCAAAATCAACAAAACCCAGCGGATTGTTTTGTTCGACGGCCACTACCCGGTAGCAGAAAATTCCCGTCACGTCTGGGCCCAAACTGCGGATGTTGTCGTTGTAGACCGTGTCTTTTCCAGGAACGGTACCCGCCAAGGCAAACGGACCTGCTTCTGTTTGTGCCCGGTACACCTGGTATTCCTTTACCTCACCTCCAAAATCGCGGTAGCGGTTCCATACCACGCGGTTGACCAAGTTGTCTTGGGCCGTAGCCTTCACCAAAATGTTCGTTCCTACGTTGGAGGCCGTATCAATGTTGCCGCACGAATCCGTGGCCACAAAGCGGTACTCGTAGCGGTGGTTGTCCGGGTCTGCGGTGAAGTCTGTAAAGCGGATCTCCCAAGGACCTACCGAAGGTTTGGGCAATTTGCCCAAGGAGATAAACGGCATGCCCGGCTCGTCGGCGCGTTGCACGTCAAAGTTGACGACGTCGGCGTCCTTATCAATAAACACCACCATGTCCACGGCTTTGTCCGTACGAACGGCGGTGCGCGCCAAGTACAACAAACGCGAGCGTTGAACCACCAATCCGTTGATGCACTGCTGGTTGGATGTAGAACGAAGCGTGCCCGACGTATCTACCGCCCGAACGTAGTAGCAGTAGCTGTAGCCAGAGATTACGTCGCGGGATGAATACGTAACGAATTGACCGGCTTGAGGATTGGGGTTACCGGCGAGCGTTGCCAACAGGACACCTGTTTGGGTGGGGGCCCCAGGAGGAGTGACGTCGGCCAGCACCAAGTACTTGTCCACGCCACCGGGCCAACCCAAGTACGCATTCCAAGACAAACGCAGGATGCCTTCGCACGGATCAATATTCTCGTTCAAGAGCATGTTGTTGTGGCTGGCCACAAGCAAATCACTGCTTTGGTTGCCGCAGCTGTCCACGGAGATCACCTTGTACGAGCCAATCTGGGTGTTGGGGTCCAATCCCGGAAGGACGTACGGCATGGGCTGTGCCGCAGGAACGGTGGCCAACGGGGTCCAAGTAGCTCCATTGCCCTTCAATACGATGTAATCCACTACATCACCAGACTTACTGGGCGTCCAGGACAGTACAGCATTCGGGCCTTGAACGCTGATGGAGTCCAAAGCCATGATGTCTGTGTTTACTTGGTCGGAGAACTGACCGCTGTCGCGCGTGGAATTGCAGCTTCCTGCGACGCGAATTTCATACCGCAGCAAATCGCCGCATAGATTTACCGTGTCGTTGTAGTTCAAGGCAGTGGTGCTGCCAATTTGCGTCCAAGGGGACGTGGTGCCGCGGCGCCAAACCTCGTAGGTGGGCGCGGCGCCCGTGTTTCCAGAATTCCACGCCAATTGTGCTACGTAGGAATTGGTGGGCGGGAATGGAGTTACGTCCAATTCCACCAAAGCAATGGTGTCCGACGGCGCAGAGCTCAATCCACATCCTCCCAACGTACGCATGAAGTAGTACGCCGATTGACCCGCTACCGGATTGTTGTGGGTGAATAATGCCGTGTTGTAGCCGAGCACGGTATCCACGGCAACAAAAGGAGTTGCTGCATTCGTTCCGTAGAAAACTACATACGCATCAAAGTTTTGGCCTGTATCCGCCGGAGTGGACCAATTGATTTGGTTTTTACCGTTGGGCAAACGCGTCACGCACGAATTGGACAAATCAGGGGCATCCGGCATGGAGTTAATGACCTCCACAATTACGTTTACCGTTTGTGAGGCGGGAACGGGACAGTAGTTGTCCGCCATGCGCAACAAAAAGGGATAGACGTTGGACAGTTGACCGCACGAACTGGACGTTGTGGCGAGGTGACCGCAGTCGGTTTGCCACTCAAATATTACCTCATTCACCGTCGGTATGCCCAAGATTCCCGATTGTCCTGCTTTCGGGACAATGGTGGCACACGGAGGGTTCAAACACCCGGAGTTCGCATTGTTCAAAGGAGATCCCAACTGTTGGCCCAACGGCTTACAATCAATCAATTGCGGCGAAAAAGTGGGCAACAACTGCGTCTCGGTTGCAACCATGCCAAACTTAACTTTTTCACCAGCGAACACGCTGACCTTCCAATAGGCCACCGAACCGTTGGCCGCATACACCGGTTTGATGGAGTCAAAACCTGCGTAGTTTTGCACCACAACGGTAGGCGGCAGGTTCGTGGTTCCGGAACCCGTTTGGGGAATGGCCGGACAGCCGGTGCGGATGATGATGGGAATGTCCCGATACACCTCCGCAATTACTTGGCCGCAACGACGTGTTTCGATTTTAACCGATGAGGCATAGCCTCCACCAATTTGCGGTGTGATGGTGATGTTGCCGGTCACCGTATTGAACTGCATGCCAGGGCTGGACGGGAACGGACCGGGTCCGGGGGTTAACGTCCAGGTGTAGCCACCGGTGGAGGCAATGGGATTGCCGCTTTGACCCAAGGGAGCCGTCAGGGAGTATTCCATATCGTCCAGATCCGCGTCGGCCGCGTTGTGGGAATAGGTGTAGGTGTAGCCGGAACAAATAACCGAAATCGGGGCTTCCGCAAAACTGGGGGATGAATCGTAGCAGGGGTTCATGTTCAGCGCAGGAGTACCTGTACCGCCGGGCGAAAACGGCTTCATGACCGCGCGCAAGCGAAACGCCTGACTCGATGAATTCGGCATGTTCAACAAACCGTCCGGACGGCAGCAGTTTTCGTAGTAAAACGTCCAGCCGGTGGCAGGCGGCGTTCCGTTCAAGGTGACGGGCGCGGACTGGAAAACGTGCTGTTCGATGGAACCGTTGGCAGAAGGCCCTGCGCAAGCTTGTTGTCCGGAAAAACACGAAGGAGAAACGTTTAAACCGGGAGCCACACGCGTACACAGGACATTGCCTGCTGGACTGTTGGACGTCAGCGAAACGGATGCATCGTTGAAGGTAATACCCCCGCACTCGCGGTACACCGCGATGCGAAAAACTACTTTACCGGCATTGGGGCCTGTGGTTAAACACGTCCAAGTGATTTCCCCGCCGATGAGGTGGGAAGCCTTGGCGGGAAGTGCTGCAAACAACAGCAACGCCAATACTAAAAGAACAGACTTTCTCATGGACACAAATGTAACACATGAGTTCAGGCCGTTCAAGCCTTTTTTGTTCGCTCGGTCTGCGGTTGCGTCAAGGGGTCAACTGGACGCGTAAACGGATTTCAGCCTTTCAATAAAGTGCGCGAGATCACCAAGCGCTGAATCTCCGAGGTGCCTTCCCCAATGGTGCACAATTTGGCGTCGCGGTAGAACTTTTCGGCCGGATAGTCCTTGGTATATCCGTATCCACCGTGCACCTGAATGCCTTCGTTGGCCACCCGAACACAAACTTCGGAGGCCATCAGTTTGGCCATGGCGGATTCTTTGCTCATTTTGTGGCCCGCATCCTTCAATGCGCCCGCATGGCGGGTTAATAATTCCGACGCCTCAATTTCAGTGGCCATGTCCGCCAACTTGAAGGCGATGGCCTGAAATTCGGATATTTTCTTGCCAAATTGCTCGCGTTCTTTGCTGTAGTGCAGCGCTGCATTCATGGCCCCTTTGGCAATGCCAATGGACAATGCGGCAATCGAAATTCGGCCGCCGTCCAGGATTTTCATGGATTGGATGAACCCATCCCCTACTTCGCCCAAGCGGTTGGCATCCGGAATGCGGCACTGGTCAAAAAAGAGTCCACCGGTTTCGGAGGCACGCATGCCCAATTTATTTTCTTTCTTGCCAGAACTGAAGCCAGGCGTGCCCTTCTCCACCACAAATGCTGTCATGCCGTGGGAATCACCTTTTTCGCCGGTGCGGACGATGACTACGGCAACATCCCCAGAGATGGCGTGCGTGATGAAGTTTTTGGAGCCGTTCAGGACCCAATGATCGCCGTCTCGGACGGCTGTGGTGTGCATACCGCCCGCGTCGGAACCGGTGCCCGTTTCCGTTAAACCCCATGCGCCAATCCATTCACCCGAAGCCAATTTGGGGAGCCAACGCATTTTCTGTTCTTCGGAACCAAAAGCCATGATGTGGCCGGTGCACAAAGAGTTGTGGGCCGCCACGCTCAATCCGATGGAACCACAAACCTGCGAAATTTCATCGATCACCGAGATGTAGGATTGGTAGTTCAAACCGGAACCGCCGTACGCCTCAGGCACCAAAACACCCAAGAATCCTTGTTGCCCCATAGCGTGAAAAACCTCCTTGGGAAAAAATTGAGCCTCGTCCCACTCCATCACGAACGGTCGGATGTGCTGTTCGGCAAAAGCACGTGCGGACTCCGCAACCATTTTACGGGTTTCTGCGGCTTCGGGTGTTTCGTGGATCCACTGCATGGGGAGAAGAATTTTCTAAGGAACGAAAGGACTGAAAAATTGTTTTGACGGATTGTTTGGGAAGTGAAAAATTACCGAGGGAGGGGGTAAACTCGTTTGTCCTCAAGTACATAGACTTCCCCGCTTTCCGGGCACGTGGCTTTGGAATCGGGCCCAAAATCCAATCGATGGCCGTAGGCAGACATCCACCCTACTTGTCGGGCGGGATTGCCCAAAACCAAGGCGTAATCCGGCACGTGCTTGGTCACCACCGCTCCGGCACCAATAAACGCGTAGGAGCCGATGTCGTGCCCGCAAACAATGGTGGCGTTGGCCCCAATGCTCGCGCCTTTGCCAACGTGCGTTTTTGCGTATTGGTCCCGACGGTTCACCGCGCTGCGCGGGTTGGTTACGTTGGTGAAAACACAGGAGGGGCCCAAGAAGACGTCATCGTCGCATACAACTCCTGTATATAAGGATACGTTGTTTTGAACCTTGACGTTGTTTCCCAAGCGCACACCGGGAGAAACCACTACGTTCTGACCGATGTTGCAGTTTTCTCCCAAGACCGCCTGGGGCATGATGTGGGAAAAATGCCAGACTTTTGTGCCCGCTCCCAACGCTGCGCCGTCGTCCACAACGGCCGTGGGATGTACAAATACCGAATCGAAATCCATGCTCCGAAGATACGGCTCAATTGCCGACCTTTGCGGCATGAAAACACGTCTTGCTGCACTGGTATTGGTTTTGCTTTGGAGCACCGGTACCGCATTGGGTTGGGGTCAGTTGGGCCACCGGGTTGTGGGCGAGGTGGCTTGGAAGCACTTGACGCCCAAAGCCCAGAAACGAGTGGCGTCGGTGCTGGGAGACGAGTCCTTGGCGCTCTCCTCCACGTGGATGGATTTTATCAAGTCCAATCCGGAAAAGAAACACATGGATCCGTGGCACTACTGCACGGTGTGCAACGGGTGCAGCTACGCCGATTCCATGCGCCCCAAAGAAGGCGACATCATTGGCACCCTGGAGCGTTTGCTGGTGGAATTGGAAACCAAAAAATTTACCGACGGCGACGAAAAGCAGGCCCTTCGGATGTTGGTGCACCTGGTGGGCGATTTGCACCAACCGCTGCACGTGGGGCAACCCGGAGATCGCGGAGGTAATGACTTCAAAGTCAAATGGTTCGGCCAAAGTACTAACCTGCACACCGTTTGGGACACGCACTTGATTGACGATTACGGATTGAGCTACACGGAGTTGGCGAAGGCTGTGGACCGCTACGGGGCGGATACCGTTCGCCAATGGCAGGCCACCACCGTCCGGGACTGGGCCTTGGAATCTCGTGTTTTGCGCGAGACCATTTACCCGGCCGAAGACAAAACCAGCTTGAGTTACCGCTATTCGTACGACTACTTGGACGACGCTCACCTGCGCTTGGCGCAAGCGGGAATTCGCTTGGCGGGATTACTCAACCGCATCTACGGATAAAGCCTATTTTTTAAAAAAGGCCTACCTCACGTGCTGAACAAGCGAACGGTTTATGCGCTCCACGCGCTCATTCACCTGGCCAAAGAAGGCCGTGGTGCTCGATTGGGCGCTTCTGCTTTGGCCGAACGGGTGGGTTGCTCGCACAAATTTTTGGAGCGCATTTTAACGGAACTGCGTCAGGCCGGAACCCTTACCGCCACCTCCGGTCGTTCCGGTGGTTATTCTTTGCATCCGGATGCCGCGGGAATCAGCTTGGCCGAGATCGTACGTCCGTTGGAAGGGCCGGTGGCTCTTTTGCCCTGCGCGTCGCATCGTTTTTACGAACCGTGCAGCACGTGTTCCACTCCAGGTCAATGCGGGCTCCGTTTGGCGTTGGTGGACGTGCGAAACGCGTCGGTGGATGTTTTGAAGCGTTGGACGCTGGCCGAAGTGGTTGCCGCCGAACGCGACTTATGGGCCGGAATTCGCTCCATGGAACATCCCAGCCCGTACGAAAACCGACCGTCGGGCGAAGCCAAAAAATCGTTGTAAAATTCACTAATTAGCTAGAAATGAATCCATTGCTCCCTCCTGTTGCGTCGTCGATTTTGGACACCATTGGCCGCACGCCCATGGTTCAGCTGAATGCCGTTGCGTCGGACCTTCCCGGTACAATCCTCGCCAAGGTGGAGTACTTCAATCCGGGTCATTCCACCAAGGACCGCATGGCACTTCAAATGGTGGAAGACGCCGAACGCGCGGGATGGTTGAAACCCGGCGGCACCATCATTGAATGCACCTCTGGAAATACCGGCATGGGCTTGGCCTTGGCCGCCTGCGTGAAGGGATACCGCCTCATTTGCACCATGAGCGACAAGCAATCCAAGGAAAAAATGGACGTGCTTCGGGCATTGGGCGCTGAAATTCACGTGTGCCCCACCAACGTCGCTCCGGATCACCCGGATTCGTACTACTCCGTGGCGCGCCGATTGAATGCGGAAATCCCCAATTCGTTCTTCCCCAATCAGTACGACAACCTGAGCAACCGCGCTGCGCACTACGCCACCACCGGACCGGAAATTTGGGAACAGACCGAGGGGAAAATTACCCACTTCGTGGTGGGCGTGGGCACCGGAGGTACCATTTCCGGAGTGGCCAAGTACTTGAAAGAGAAGAACCCCAACGTTCAGATTTGGGGCATCGACACCTTCGGTTCGGTTTTCAAGAAGTACCACGAAACCGGCGTTTTTGACGAGAATGAGATTTACGGGTACATCACGGAAGGAATTGGCGAAGATATTTTGCCTAAAAACGTTGACTTTTCGCTCATTGATCGTTTTGAAAAGGTCACGGACAAAGCCGGGGCTTTGGCGGCGCGTGAGTTAGCCCGGAAAGAAGGTCTTCTCTTGGGTTATTCGTGTGGTTCCGCTTTTCAAGGATTGCGCCAGTTGAAGCATTTGTTGAATGAGGACAGCGTGGTGGTGGTTTTGTTCCACGACCACGGCAGCCGCTACGTAGGGAAAATTTACAACGACGACTGGATGCGCGAACGCGGCTTTTTGAACGACGTGGTTCGCACGGCAGGCGACGCTGTTGCTGCCCACGCCACACAACCAGCCGTTCAGATTTTAGCGGAGGAGCCCTTGAGCAATGCCGTTGGGGTTTTGAAGAAATTTGGAATTTCCCAGGCACCGGTGCGCGACGCCGTTGGGCGCGTGGGCAGTATTGACGAAAGTGCCCTGCTGGGCGCCCTGGCTGCGGGAAAAACACTGGATACCTTGGTGCGGGACATCATGCTCCCTCCACTGCCGGAGGTGGACGAGTCTACTTCACTGGCGGAGGTGGTGCGGCTGACGCATTCCGGACATTCGGCGGTGCTGGTTCGACTGGCCAACGGATCCGAACACGTTTTGTCTCGCCACGCACTGCTTTTGTCTGCGGCCCAAGGATTGTAAAACGATTTGGTTGGTTTCAAGCAAAGTTGTACCTTTGCGCCGTCTTAATAACCGGGTTTCGGACCCTTTTAAAAATTTAACCGCATGGCAACACGCATTCGCCTCCAACGCCACGGCCGCAAAGGTCGTCCCATCTTCACTATTGTTGTAGCAGACAGCCGCGCCAAGCGCGACGGTCGTTTCATTGAGCGTTTGGGCCAATACAACCCCAACACCAACCCTGCAACCATTGATTTGGCGTTTGATCGCGCCCTGGATTGGGTCATGAAAGGTGCTGAGGCTTCGGATACCGCTCGTGCGATTTTGTCGTACAAAGGGGTAATGATGAAGAAACACTTGTTGGGCGGCGTTTCCAAAGGTGCTTTGACTCTTGAGCAGGTTGAAGTTAAATTCAACGCATGGTTGGAGTCCAAGGAAGCGCAAATCACCGGCAAGGTGGCCAACTTGGTAGCGTCCAAAGAAGACAGCAAGAAGGCGCGCCTCGCTGCTGAAACAGAAGCAAATCAGAAGCGTGCTGCTTCCATCCAAGCCAAAAACACTCCTGCTGTTGAAGTTGCAGAAGAAGTAGTTGAAGAAGAAGTAGTTGCCGAGGCCGCTGAGGAATCAGCCGTTGAAGTTGCTGAAGTAGCAGCTCCCGAGGCTGTTGTAGCAGAAGAAGCTGCTCCTGAGGCTGTTGTTGCCGAAGAAGCTGCACCTGAGGCTGCTGCTGAAGAAGCACCTGCCGAGTAATACGCAGTTCAGCGGAAGTTAGTGGACGGTCATTTTCAACTCGGTCGCCTAACCCGCAAACACGGTTTTAAGGGAAACGTGGTCCTTAAATTGGACACGGATCGCCCCGAAGCTTATATACATTTGGAATCCTTCTGGTTGGAATCAACCTCCGGAAGGATTCCTTTTTTTATTCAGGAGATCAAATCGCTGAAGAGCGACGAGTGGGTGCTCACGCTGGAAGGAATTCAGTCGGAGTCCGACGCGGATCAAATCCTGGGCTCTTTGGTTTGGTTGCCGGATTCTCTATTGCCCCCCTTGGAACCCCATCAGTTTTACTACCATGAATTGGTTGGATACCAGGTAGTTAATCCGGGAGTAGAGGAATCGATTCGCGTCAAAGACGTTTTGGATCGACCGGGACAACCTTTGCTGGAACTCTTGGTGGGCGAAGAAGGTCGTGTGGTCTTCATTCCCTGCGTGGACCCGTTTATTGAGCGAATGGACCGGGATGCCCGCGTCCTGTACTTAACGGCTCCCCACGAACTCTATTTTCTGTAGTGGTGTTTCATTTCCGCGGAATCTCCGTGGAGCATCGCGCGTCCGCCCAAAAAATTGGAACGGATGCCACTTTATTGGCCGGTTACCTCCGGGTGCACGGCGGCGAGTGGGGATTGAGTGGTGAAACGCGGGGCGCTGATTTGGGTGCTGGCTGCGGGGTTATTGGGTTGCTGCTGGCCCAGCGTTGGCCGCATTTACGGGTAGATTTAGTGGAGAAAGATGCGTTGTCCGCGGAAGAATGTCGGTTCAATGCAGCAAATACACAGTTGGACGAGCGTGCAACGGCCGTCCATGCAGCTCTTCCCCAGTGGACGCCCAACGCCCCCCTGGATTGGGCCGTGAGCAATCCGCCCTACTTCAAAGGACTTCCCGCCGGAAATGAGCGTCGGGATGCAGCCCGTCACCAGGCGCACCTTCCTCCGGAGGTATTGGCGAGTTGGTTTCGACGGTGGGTGAAGCCCAACGGTTGGCTGGCTTTGGTCGTGCCCGAACCGTCGGACTATAGTCCTGCACTGGGATCGCCCGTTCGTTGGGTGGCATTCCGTACGGTGCACGGTGAGGAGCCCAAACGGC
>CANHXZ010000061.1 GCA_947464785.1 Flavobacteriales bacterium
AACCCAACCCGCTTTGTTGGTAGTTACCGGCACGAATACAGGAAACGTCAACTGCTTCGGCGGGGCCAACGGATCTGCCAGCGCTTCCGCTACCGGAGGTGTGGCTCCGTACACCTACAGCTGGAACAGTACGCCGGTTAAAACAGGCACAACCGCAACGGGCTTGAGCGCCGGTACCTACACCGTTACCGTAACGGATGCCAACAACAATACCGCAACGGCACAGGTGACCATCACCCAGCCTGCGGCAGCGTTGAGTGCAACAGCAAGCATTGTGAGCACCGTCAACTGCTTCGGCGGCGCCAACGGGTCTGCTTCCGTTGTTGTCACGGGCGGAACCACAACGTACACTTACTCGTGGAACACCACACCGGTGCAAACGGCCAGCACCGCAACCGGTCTGCAAGCAGGTACGTACACTGCAACCGTTACGGACAGCAAGGGATGTACCGCTACCGCAACGGCGATCATTACCCAACCTGCGGCAGCGCTCAGCGCAACGGCCTCTGCCACCGCAGCAACCGGCTTTGGCTTGAGCAACGGTACGGCTACAGCTAGCCCCGCAGGTGGAACGTCACCTTACACGTACAGTTGGGCACCAACTGGCGGTACTGCTTCCAACGCAACCGCACTGGCCGCGGGCACCTACACGGTAACCGTTACGGACAGCAAAGGCTGCACCACCACCGCCTCCGCAACCGTTACCCAACCCGCATTGTTGGTGGCCAGCGCTTCCAACGCTGGGAACGTCAACTGCTTCGGCGGGGCCAACGGATCTGCTAGTGCTTCCGCTACTGGAGGTGTGGCTCCGTACACCTACAGCTGGAACAGCACACCCGTGCAAACCACGGCTACGGCAACCGGACTGTCGGTAGGAACCTACACCGTCACCGTAACGGATGCCAACAACAACACCGCTACCGCGCAGGTGACCATCACCCAGCCTGCGGCAGCACTGAGTGTTTCGGCAACCCTGGGCAACAACGCAACCTGTTTGGTGAGCACCGACGGATCCGTCAACGCAACTGCCGCGGCGGGAACGGCACCCTACACCTACAGTTGGAACAGCACTCCAGTGCAGACGGGGGCCAACGCCACGAACCTGGCACCGGGCACCTATGCCGTTGTGGTAACCGACGCGAACGGTTGCACGGCTACCTCCAACAGCGTTGTGGTTGGAACCACGGACGACGACTGCGACGGCATCACCAATACCACGGAGGGCAAAAACCAAACCCCGCCAACGGATACGGATAGCGATGCTACCCCAGACTACTTGGACACGGATTCGGACAACGACTGCATCCCGGACGCCTTTGAGCAAACCAACGACCAAGACACGGACTTGGCGGGCAACTGGCGCGACCTGGACTCCGACGACGACAGCATTCCGGATGCGGTTGAAGCCACCGGCTCTTGCAACAACCCCATTGACTCCGACGGCGACGGCATCCCCAACTTCTTGGATTTGGATTCGGACGGCGACGGCATCCCGGATCAAATTGAAGCCGGTGCAAACGGCGCCAACCCAGTAGACACCGACGGCGACGGCACCCCGGATTACTTGGATTTGGATTCCGACAACGACGGGAAACCGGACGACCAGGAACGTGGTGGAGATGGAAACAATCCGGTTGACACCGACGGCGACGGCACACCGGATTTCCGGGACATTGACGTCGACGGCGACGGGGTACTGGATGTGGTTGAGTCCGACACCGAAGACTGCGACGGCGACGGCATTCCCAACATCATGGACCCCGATTTGTGCGATCCGTTCATCCCCTCTGGTTTCTCTCCCAACGGAGACGGAATCAACGATACCTGGTTTATGCGTTACCTGCAGTACGCAGCCGAAAACGAAGTGGTTATTGTCAACCGTTGGGGCGAAGTGATTTACCGCAAATCGCAGTACGACAACAGTTTTGACGGCACGCCCAATGTGAAGGTTTCTACCACACAAGGCGACGGCAAAGTACCGGACGGCAACTACTACTACATCTTCACCGACTTGACTCACCAACGACAATACTCCGGCTATGTATTCATTACCCGCTAAGCTTTGGCGTTCCGCGGCCCTGTGGGCCGCGGCAGCCACCCTGGCCTACGGTCAGCAATATTCGTTCAACGACGGCTACCTTTTGAACGCCGCCTTGTTGGACCCAAGTTTTGCCGGTCAATTAGACCACCGCTACAACATGGGGTACCAGCAAAAATGGTTGGGCATTGAAGGAGCACCGCGGTCTTTCCAATTTGCGGGAGACTTCAACTTCAAGAATTTCAACGTTCAAGGAGCGCTGCTTGGAGACCAAGCCGGACCGCTGACCCGGGTAACCCCATCCGTTACCGTGGCCAAAACCATCCAATTGGACGACTACCAAAAATTGTCTTTTGGTTTTAAAATGGGAGTGGACAGCTGGAACGTAGACTACAACAAACCCCAATTGGACGTGCCCATTGATCCGGCCTTTCAGTTGGGATCCCAGACCCTTACGTCACCCAACTTCGGTTTTGGTTTGAGCTACAACTTCCGGGATTGGGCCTACGTTGGATTTTCAACCTTGGACTTGTCCAGCCGCGCTTGGAGTCCGTTGACCACCGTTCCTCCCCACCGCCACTTGTTTGCGGGCATCAATCTTCCGGTGAGCGGCAAAACCACCACCCTGCGCCTTTCTGCCGTCATCAACCAAGTTCAAAACGCCCCCATCGACGGCAACTACCACGCCATTTTGGCCCACAAATCCATGGGCGCAGCAGGATTGGTCTTCTCCCCCAACGACGGATTGGGCATTGCCCTCTCTTCGGCCAGCAACAAGCCGTACCGCGTGTTTTACAACTACACCTACCCGTTGAATCCGTTGAATGCATTTACGCGTCAATCGCATACCATCGGACTGTCCATCACGCCCAAACGCAAGCCGTGCAGCATTGCCGGTCCACGCTACTTCTAAGTCATGAACTACAGAAATCTATTGGCCGTTGGGGCTATAATGTTGGCGGAAGTCGCTGGGGCGCAAAACACCGTGCCTGCGGGAGTCAACTCCACCGGCAACGACTACTTAATTCAACCGTCCAAACCCGGCTTGGTCTACTTTGTGTCCGACCGCACGGAGGTGCCACACGGCTCCTTTACCGTGGTGGGTTGCGGCAAATTCAAGAAACCGTATTCCGTATTTCGGGCGCAGAATGGAACCGTCGAGCCGGTTAGAGACAAGGGAACCGAACGCTGGGCGGGACCTCCCGTGTACAGCGCAGACCGAGAATGGATGGCTGTACCGGTTTGGAACGACGAATGCATCGACGGCGTTGCGGGCATCAAAATGATGGTGTACCACAAATCGCGTGCTAAGAAGGCTGCATTGACCTTTGACAACGAGAACTGGGACGTATTGCGCAGCGTGGGGCAACCTGCGTTCAAAACCGCCTGGCATCCTGCCTTTCACCCCACCAAACCTCTGCTCTATTTTGAAGGGGAAGGAAAAACGGGTCCGGCTAAGATTTACCACATTCCGCTGGGTGCTGGAGAACCAGAACCTACCCAAGTGGAATTGCCTGGAGCAGGTGATGCGGTGTATCCAACTTTTCACAACAACCTGCTTCACTACAGTAAACCAACCCATCGAGGATTGGATTTATTTGCGTGGGATGGCAAAGTTGATGTACCCCTTGTGCCGCTTTTAACGGAAGGAAACGACTTTCACATGGTCTCTGCCACTGCAGACACCGTATGGTTGAGCCAACGCACCTTGGACCGCGGCACCGAGTTGGTTGCTCTGCCCTATCCCAAACCAGAATATACCAAAGACCCAACAGGCGGAGAGGTTTTGGAACAGGAAGAAAAAACCGAAATTCCTGCCCTTGCAAGTGCAACCCCAGCCCCCACTGCGCCCGTTTCCCCTGCGAAGTCCGTTGCATCTGCAGAACCTCGCATGCAAACGTGGATTGCGGCAGGCAAGTTTACCAATCCGGACAACGCACAGCGTCGGGCGGAGGCATTGACCAAAGACCCTGCACTGGCCTCAAAAGTATCCGTTCGGTACGACGGAACCACCTACAGCGTGGTGGTCAACGTTCCGGCGGGATCCAATGCTCAAGCACTGTTGGAGACCGTAAACCGTGTTGCACCTGAGGCTTTGGCGGTACTCAAAACCGTTCCCGCACCCTCCGCCGCCAGCGTTTCTCTGGAAATTTACTTTGACTTTGATCGGTCTGAAATTCGACCGGAAGAAGCACGCCGCATTCGCGCGTACCTCGCTTCAATCAACGGCAAATCCGGCACCTTCGATTTGATTGGTCATTGCGACTCGCGGGGCTCCAATGCCTACAACCTCCAATTGGGGTTGCGTCGGGCCAAGAGCACCAAGGCCTTTGTGGAGTCCATCCGCGGTTCCGTCAACTCCACGGAATCATCTCGTTCGGAGTGGGACTTGCAGGAGCCGTGTCCGGACGGAATGCCGTGCGACGAAAACGCCCACCAGCGCAACCGTCGGGTCGTGTTGGTGTTTGAACCGAACTGAAGCTGGCTGTCAAAGCATAAAAAAGGGGCTGTCTCGCAAAAGACAGCCCCTTTTTTAGTTCCGGTTGGGTCAACTACCCAAGCGTTTGCAAACGTTAGAACGACTTCAGTGCGCGCGTTCGGTCCGAATCCGTCCGGTTGGACCCTGAAAAACCTAAAGCGTAGCGGTAGCCAACGTGCAGGTGTAAACTGGGGAACGGCGCGTCGTAACCGGAATAAAACAGCCTCCAATTGGCCGGGTCTGCGGTGGTGGTGTTCACGTACTCCTGAGTTTGAGCACGAACCAAACCCACGTACAGCGAGTGGTCCTTTGCCAAATGAAGGTGTGCATCCGCCGTCAACTGACTGCCGTAGCCAAACAAATCCGCCGCTCCCAACACCTCCACAGCCACGGCAGAAATGGGCTGCCAACGCAAGCCAAAAGACAACGGAATCATTGGAGAAATGTAATCCTCTGCCTGAACCAATAGGCCGGACGAAACCCGGCTTGTTTGGATCTGGGACCGGTACGACTGCAGTCCCAATTTAGCCACCGCCGCCAAACCCGGGCGAACCGATGCCATCAACCCCAGGTGCAGTTCCGGTTGCGACGACGCCTGCACGCTCTGGTCTGCTTGAAGTTCGAAAAAATTATTTCCGTTCTGCGTCATGTACCGATGCGTATTGCGCACGGGTTGAACCGTCGAGGTAAACGCGGATTGAATCGTTAAGGACCAATTTTGCGCGGCTACTGGAAGCGTCCACGTGCACGCAACACCGCCCAAAAAGGCCGCAACCCTTGCGAGCCGACTCACGGCTTCACCCGGTAAACGTCCACCAACACCTCCTGCCGACGCGTAAAACCGCGGCGAATGTTTTGAAAGCGCAGGTTGGAAACGGTAATCTCCTCTCCGTACTTAGCCTTCGCTGCTGCGAGGATGTCGCTGTACAAAATGTTGGGACGGCCACTCATGCCGATGGTTCCTACAAATACGAACTCAGACACGCTGTGCGTAGCAATGTCAATCTTCTTGCCGTTCACGGGGTGAAGGGCCTCGTGGGTGGTTCGGGAGCAGGAAGCCACAACCAGGACGACGGCGGCCAAAGCCGTAAACCAAAATTTATTTTTTGCCATATTCCGTAAAGTTAATTCGAAGTATTGGGCTGGATGAATGCGTTCCCTAATTTTAACCCACAGCGCAGGATCAGCAACCACCCAACAAAACACCCCAAACGGATTGCCGCTGGGGTGTTCCTAAACAAAGTGGGCCAAGAGGGATTTGAACCCCCGACCAAGGGATTATGAGTCCCCTGCTCTAACCGCTGAGCTATTGGCCCTAAAATCAAAGAGCGCAAAGGTATGAAAAACACCCTTCACCCACGATGGATCGCCTTGATTGCTGGGGCACTCCTGGCCTTGAGCACCACCAGCTGCAGCAACTTGTTTTGGACTGTAGAACAAAAAGTACCTCCTCGGCTGAAGGGGCCCACGGCTTTGCGTCCGGATCTGGCTGCGAACGTGGCGAGCGGCCGGTGGCACACCACGTTGCACAACGAAGAAGGCGATACCCTCAACCACCGTTGGGACGGGAGAAGCTTGGTTTTTGAAAAATCAGAACGCCAAATGACCCTGTTGGTTTGGGACCAAGGACAAAACTTAGTCCGCGGCCACCGCTTCCTTTTGGCGGACCGTCGGTTTTTAAAAAGAGCCACACCGTTCCGTTGGGGGCGCGTGTCTCCGGGGGAACAGTATGCATACTTCCCTATTGGAACGTACGCAATAGGCTTTGTTCCCTACTACTTATTGATGAACACACCACAAACGTCAGAATGGGCAATCTTCCTAGTGCCCATTGGCGCTGTCGGGGACCTAGCAACGGGCATCGCAGGCGAAATCCGCGCCAATCGGGATCCCCGACGGCGCAAAACCCTGGTTGGCATCTTGCCGCTCAACGAAGATCCGGAATGGTTGCCGGCGTCGGCACATTCGGACGAAAACTAGTTAGAGCCAGGCCGGGGCGTACCGGTGCAGTGCAGCACTCCTAAGGCCTCCAATCCCCGCGCAAGCCTGCTGGGAATCAACTAAACCACTTAACGCCACCGTAAAGCACGGCCAACCAGACCAAACCTTTTCCCAAAAAGAAAAGAAACAGCAGCACCGCAGCGGGGCGGCCCATGGTGCGGACCAAGCCGGACCAGCCTTCGGATCGATAGACCCCTTGGTAGGTTTTGAGGAGCGAAAGTGGATTTTTCACGATGCTAAAATACCCCAAAACCAAAAGTATCAATACCCCAAAACGTAAATTCTATGCCTCTATAAAAAGTGTTTGATTTGTTGGATTTTGGCTACTTTTGTAACCATGCTGCCCCACAAAAATACCGCAAAACGTAAGGCCGTGATAACGGCAATAGACGAAGGAGTCACGGTCGGATTGTTTCCCGCAGATAGTACTGCTGGAAGTGTGGACCTGACCCTCCCCGCCATGCAGGTACACCTTTTTTGGGCGCTCACAGGGTCGCAGTATTTTCAGTTCTCCCCCCACTACGGGCGCGAGCTGCCGGAAGGACAGTCGTTCTTTCTCTTCAACCCCAAAACGGACCAGCCGGTTCAACTGCAGTTTGCGGCGGGCGGAGAGGGCGTCGGGCTCTCGTTGACCTTTGATAAATTGCACCGACTGTTCATGACCAGCTCGGAAAACGACCTGGACATTCCCTTCTTGCAAAATCCAGGCACGGACAAGCCGGTGTACGAACAGCTGGCGTGCGAACCCACGTGGAATGTGGTTTTGAAATCCCTTCTGGATGCGGACCACGCCCAAGGTGCGCTCCACGTGATACGGCACGGCCTCATTTTGCAGCTGTTGGGAATGTACTTTGACCGGACCGCGCCCAACACGGCGGCGTGCCCCTTCTTGCGGGATCAAGAGACCGTGCGCAAGCTAAAAGACGCCAAGGAACACCTCCTGCGCGACGTGTTCAACCCGCCGACCTTGCGGGAGTTGTCCAAACAGCACGGCTTGAACGAATACCAACTCAAGGTTGGTTTTAAGGAAATTTACGGCACCACGGTGTACGGCTACGTCATGGATGCCAAACTGCAGAAATCCAGACTGCTCCTGGACTCCGGCCGGTATTCCGTGAATGAAGTGGCGTTTCAGATTGGGTACCAAAACCCCAGCCACTACATTGCTGCCTTTAAAAAGAAGTTTGGGACCACTCCCAAAAAGTACACCGCCGCTCGCGGGGTATAAAGCACCCACGGCCGGAGTAAAAGCGGTAAAGCGCGTATTTACTAGAAAACCGATCCGGGAAGCAACGCGAATGAGGTCCGCGCAGGAAGACTTAGCGCCCTTTCCCGGAGGCCTTCATGGGCGAAAACTCAACACCCTCTGGCAAGATCAGCTCTTCGGGTTGGCCCGGCTCTAGGGAAGTACGCTCCACGTGGATGCGGTAGGCAGCGGAACCGTCGGGCAGCTTTTGAGCGAAATCAAGTCCAATGGGCACGTGAACCACTCCAGAAGGCAAACCGTTTAGAATTTGGTTCCCGGTTCGGTAGTTGGCTTTGGCGGGAAGGTGCCAAGCGGGATCGGTGCACCCTACAGATTCCACACGCGCACCGTTTTGAAGCTCCACCAAGCCGCTCAACGGGATGCACGGTGTGCCGTTTTCCACCTCAGACAGTTCTACCTTCTTTAAACCGCCAGCAAGAAGCCAGTTCTCCTGTTCCGTCAAGGAGATTCCATTGGCGGATTCAGGCGAATACGCAAAGGCGCGCTTTTCTTTGGCCAGAAAGATCAGGGTGGAGCCCAAACGGCCGTTGTAGTAAAACTCCGTGCGGACGTCGTCCCCAGAAAAAGTGAGGCGCATGGACTCCGGAAAGGCTTTCAGCAAGGCCGCCGGCAGGGTGGAATCCGGCACCAAGGCGTAGGAAACTGTTCCTTGAAAAAGTACGGCATCTTGAGCTGAAGCGCTCAAAGACAGCGCGAAAGCGAGCACCCCCCCGAGTGCGCGGGCAATTATTTTCATCACCCCAAGTTACGGAACGAAGCCGGAGTTCATTTACCTTGCAGCGTTAAATCTGCTGTTTTATGATCAAAAGCACTGCCGTACGGGCCTTGGCACTGGCCATCGGATTGGGAACCACGCTGTTCGCAAACGCCCAAACAGGCCCAGAAAAGCGAACTTCTGGAAGCGAATCGCTGCCGGACCCCTTGATGGAAAACTTGAAGTTTCGGAACATCGGCCCGGCGGGAATGAGCGGCCGTGTGACGGCCATCGACGCAGATCCGGTGCACCCGGAAGTGATCTACGTGGGTTCTGCCTCCGGCGGACTGTGGAAGAGCAGCAACGCAGGACAGAGCTGGAACTCCATTTGGGACGACCAACCGAATGCGTCCATTGGCGCCGTCAAGGTAGATCCGTCCAACCCGGATGTGATCTGGGTGGGCACCGGTGAGGGCAACCCGCGCAATTCACAAAGCATTGGCGACGGTCTGTTCCGCAGTTTGGACGGCGGGCGCACCTGGCAGCGCATGGGACTGGAGAAAACCAAGGGCATCCACCGCATTGTGGTGGATCCGCGCAATTCCAACAACGTGTACGTGGCGGCCATTGGTTTGGCCTTCGGAGACACGGAAGACCGCGGCGTGTACCGCACGCAGGACGGCGGAAAGACCTGGAAGAAGGTGCTGTACACCAACAACCGAAGCGGGGCCGCAGACTTGATCATCGATCCCCAAAACCCCAACAAACTGTTCGCCGCGATGTGGGAATACCGACGCTGGCCGTGGGTGTTCAAAAGCGGAGGCCCCGGCAGTGGCCTGTACGTAACCCACGACGGCGGAGACACTTGGGTGAAACGCACGGATAAGGACGGCCTGCCGGCCGGCGATCTGGGCCGCATGGGCTTGGCCGTTTCCCGCACGCACCCCAACGTAGTTTACGCCTTGGTGGAAAACAAAGAGAAGAACGCCCTGTACCGCAGCCAAGACGGCGGCGTGAAGTGGGACCGCATCTCCGACGAAGAAGAAATCGGCAACCGTCCCTTCTACTACTCCGAAATCTATGTAGATCCGTTCCGCGAGAACACCGTGTATTCGCTCTGGACGCTGGTGACCAAGTCCGAGGACGGCGGCCGCACGTGGAGGACCATTGCGCCGTACAACAACATCCACCCGGACCACCACGCCTTCTGGGCCAGCCCCACCGTTCCGGGCTACCTCATTGAAGGAAACGACGGCGGTTTGAACATTTCGCACGACGGCGGAAACACCTGGC
>CANHXZ010000062.1 GCA_947464785.1 Flavobacteriales bacterium
CGGCTCCCTTTTTGCGTACCAACACTACGGGCTCCAACCGGACATCCTCTGCCTGGGCAAGGCCCTGGGCGGCGGCATGCCCTTGGGCGCCTTTGCCGCAGCCCGCTCCTTAATGCACCAACTGGCGCACAACCCCATGTTGGGCCACATCACCACCTTCGGCGGCCACCCCGTCAGCTGCGCTGCCGGCAACGCCGCCCTGCACCTCCTCCAAAAAACCATCCAGGAGCCAAGCTTTGCCCAAAAATCCCAATTGCTGAAACACCTTCTGGAGCAAATGCCCCACACCACCGGAATTTCCGGGACGGGGTTCCTCTGGTCCGTTGGCGTTGGTTCTTTGGATCGGGCCATTCGCGTCCAGCACACCGCTCTGGAAAAAGGCCTGCTGACGGACTGGTTCCTTTTTGAAACCACGGCCCTCCGCATTGCGCCTCCCCTCACCTGCTCGGACGAAGAATTGCGCTCTGGCGCCGAAATCCTGGCCGACTCCTTGCGCCAACACCCTCGCTAAAACAACCCACCATGGCCTACAACAAATCCAAACTCGTCCAAGGAATCGTCATCATTGCCATCGCCTTGCCGCTGCTTTTTGCAGGCCCCGCACTCTACCATTGGGTGGGTGCCCCCGCGGTCCAGCGAGGAGATTACACCTGGGCCCTCATCACCATTGCCTTCCTCTTTGGCGGTGCCGGATTTGGCTTTTGGGGACTCAAGGTCCTGATGGACGCCTTCTTCCAGCCGCGCCGCAAACGCCTAAAGCGTTAATCCGACGCGCTAACCGCCGCCCAACAAAAAAGGGGCCGTCTTTTCAGACGGCCCCTTTGTTTTTTTCGGTTCTACCAATCGGCTCAAGCTTCGCCAGCAGGACCCCCAAAGTGGAGCGGAATGGCCGGAGCCGTGCTCTCTTCGATGTCCCCATGTGCCGCCTCGTAGCGGGACACGTTCTCTTGCAAAGCCGCCACCAAACGCTTGGCGTGCTGCGGGGTCAAAATCACGCGCGATTTCACGCGTGCCTTGGGAATCCCGGGCATCAATTGAATGAAATCCACCACAAACTCCGTGTGGGAGTGGTTGATGATGGCCAAATTGCTGTAGACACCGTCCGCCATTTCGGGCGACAATTCCACTTGAATTTGGTTCTCTTGCGGTGCGTCCATTTTATTCAGCTGCTTCAATATCAACCTCTTTCGACGCCATCATGCGGTCGTAGTCTTCCTTGGAACCCACGATGCTGGTGTAGTAACGCTTCATGCCGGTACCCGCGGGGATGCGGTGACCCACAATTACGTTCTCCTTCAAGCCGTCCAGGGTATCTACCTTACCGGCCACAGCCGCCTCGTTCAACACCTTGGTCGTTTCTTGGAACGACGCCGCAGAAATGAAGGACTTCGTTTGCAACGAAGCACGCGTGATGCCCTGCAGCACCACACGAGCGGTAGCCGGATCTGCATCGCGAGCCGTTACCTCACGCTTGTCCATGCGCTTCAAACGGGAGTTTTCGTCGCGCAGTCGACGGGAGTTGATGATCATGCCTTCCTTCAGCTCGTCGCTGTCTCCGGCATCCAACACCACCTTCTTGTCGAAAATGCGGTCGTTCTCCACAATGAAGTCCGACGTGTGCACCAGGTGTCCTTCCAAGAAGAGCGTATCGCCGGAGTCTTGAATCTCCACCTTGCGCATCATCTGACGCACAATCACTTCGAAGTGCTTGTCGTTGATTTTTACGCCCTGCAAACGGTAAACTTCTTGAATTTCGTTGACCAAGTACTCTTGAACCTTCGTAGGACCTTGAATGGCCAAAATATCCGACGGGGTAATGGCTCCGTCGCTCAGCGGGTGGCCGGCGCGTACGTAGTCGTTCTCCTGAACCAGAATCTGCTTGTTCAAGTTGATCAGGTAGCGGTGCTGCTCGCCCGTGCGGCTTTCGATGATGATCTCGCGGTTGCCGCGCTTGATTTTGCCGTACGACACCGTTCCGTCGATTTCAGCCACAACCGCCGGGTTCGACGGATTGCGCGCTTCAAACAATTCCGTAACGCGGGGCAAACCTCCGGTGATGTCACCGGACTTAGCACCCCGACGAGGAATCTTCACCAAAACCTTACCGGCTTTGATCTCCTCACCGTCGTTCACCATCAAGTGAGCGCCCAAAGGCAAGGTGTAGTGCTTCAACTCGCCACCTTTCTTGTCGCGGATTTGCAACGTAGGCACCAATTTCTTGTTACGGGAATCGGAAATAACCTTGTCCTGGAAGCCCGTCTGTTCGTCAATCTCTACCTTGTAGGTGATGCCTTGAACGATGTCCTGGTACGCAATGATACCGGAAGTCTCGGCAACGATAACGGCGTTGTACGGGTCCCAAGAACACACTTCAACGCCCTTGTCCACCTTCTGGCCGTGCTTCACGCGCAACGCAGAACCGTAGGGAATGTTGGAGGTCTGAACGGCAATTCCGGTTTTCTCATCCACCACCTTCACTTCGCCGGTACGGCCAATGACGATGTCAATGATGTTTCCGTCTGCGTCTTCACCTTTAACCGTGCGAACTTCTTCCAATTCCAATTTACCCGCAAAACGAGTCAACAGGCGGCTTTCCTCGGAAATGTTGCCCGCAGTACCGCCCACGTGGAACGTACGCAACGTCAACTGAGTTCCCGGTTCACCAATGGACTGCGCTGCAATGACACCAACCGTTTCACCGGTTTGTACCGGCTTGGCCGTAGCCAAGTTGCGTCCGTAGCACTTCGCACAAATACCGCGCTTGCTTTCGCACGTCAAAGCCGAACGCACTTCCACCATTTCGATGGGTGATTCCGCAATGCCTTTAGCCGCAGTTTCGTTGATCAATGTACCCGATTCAACGTACACTTCGCTCGTAAATGGATCGATGACGTCCACCAGGGCCACACGGCCCAAGATGCGATCGTACAAAGATTCCACCACTTCCTCGTTTTTCTTCAAAGGAGTGATTTCCAATCCGCGAAGCGTTCCGCAATCGTCTTCGTTGATGATGACGTCCTGCGCCACGTCCACCAAACGACGCGTCAAGTATCCAGCGTCGGCCGTTTTCAAGGCCGTATCCGCCAGACCCTTACGGGCACCGTGGGTAGAGATAAAGTACTCCAAGATGGACAGACCCTCCTTAAAGTTCGAGATGATCGGGTTCTCAATGATCTCACCGCCTCCGGAACCGGATTTTTGGGGCTTGGCCATCAATCCGCGCATACCGGACAACTGACGAATCTGTTCTTTTGAACCCCGTGCACCGGAGTCCAACATCATGTAAATGGGGTTAAATCCTTGACGATCGTGGATCAAGTGGTTCATGGCTGCCTGCGTCAAACGCGCGTTGGCAGTGGTCCATACGTCAATCACCTGATTGTAACGTTCGTTGTTCGTGATCAGACCCATGTTGTAGTTCATGAAGATGCCTTCCACTTCTTCATTCGCTCCTTGGATCAAGGATTCTTTTTCTTTCGGTACCACGATATCGCCCAAAGAGAACGACAGTCCTCCTTTAAAGGCATTCGTGTAACCCAAATGCTTCATGTCGTCCAAGAACTTCGCCGTTGTGGGAACGTCCGTCCTGCGCAATACATCAGCAATGATGTCGCGCAAGGCCTTTTTGGTCAACAATTCGTTGATGTAGCCCACTTTGTTTGGAACGACCTGGTTGAACAGGATGCGTCCCACCGTCGTCTCAATCAACTTGATGACGTGCTCGCCGTTCTCCACGGTGCGCGTGCGAACCTTGACGATGGCGTGGAGATCCACAGCCTTCTCGTTGTAGGCAATCATCACTTCTTCCGGTGAGTAGAACACCTTGCCCTCACCCTTGATGGGGTGTTCTGGGGTGTCTTTGCGGGCCTTGGTCATGTAGTACAGACCCAAAACCATGTCTTGCGACGGTACCGTGATTGGTGAACCGTTGGCCGGATTCAAAATGTTGTGCGAAGCCAACATCAAAATCTGAGCTTCCAAAATAGCTGCAGGTCCCAAAGGCAGGTGAACCGCCATCTGGTCGCCGTCAAAATCCGCGTTGAAGGCCGTACACGTCAGCGGGTGCAGCTGAATAGCTTTGCCCTCAATCAACTTCGGTTGGAAGGATTGAATCCCCAAGCGGTGCAACGTTGGAGCACGATTCAAAAGCACGGGGTGCCCCTTCATCACGTTTTCCAAGATGTCCCAAACCACCGGCTCGCGCTTGTCGATGATCTTCTTAGCCGATTTAACCGTCTTTACGATTCCGCGCTCAATCAACTTGCGAACCACAAACGGCTTGAACAATTCTGCCGCCATGTCCTTCGGTAAACCGCACTCGTGCAGCTTCAATTCCGGTCCAATAACGATTACGGAACGCGCGGAGTAGTCCACCCGCTTACCCAAAAGGTTTTGGCGGAAACGACCCTGCTTGCCCTTCAAGCTGTCGGACAAAGACTTCAACGCACGGTTGCTTTCCGTCTTCACGGCGCTTGCCTTGCGGGTGTTGTCAAATAAGCTGTCTACAGACTCCTGCAGCATGCGCTTTTCGTTGCGCAAGATGACTTCCGGAGCCTTGATTTCCAACAAACGCTTCAAACGGTTGTTGCGGATGATGACCCGACGGTACAAGTCGTTCAAGTCAGACGTTGCAAAGCGACCGCCATCCAACGGAACCAATGGGCGCAATTCCGGCGGAATAACGGGGATCACCTTCATGATCATCCACTCCGGATTGTTCTCCATGCGCAGGTTAGCCTCGCGCAGGTTTTCAACCACCTGCAAACGCTTGAGTGCCTCTTGCTTGCGCTGTTGGCTGGTCTCGTTGTTTGCGCGGTGACGCAATTCGTAGGACAACTCAGCCAAATTCAATCGCTGCAAAAGCATCAACAAGGCGTCGGCACCCATTTTCGCAATGAACTTATTGGGGTCTGTGTCCTCCAAGAAGTTGTTGTCCTGTTTGGGCATACGATCCAAAGCATCCAAATACTCTTCTTCCGTCAAGAATTGAAGCACTTGGAAGGATTTACCTTCTGCGTCCACGGCCAGACCCGGCTGGATCACCACGTAACGCTCGTAGTAAATGATCATGTCCAACTTCTTGCTGGGCAATCCCAGTAAGTAGCCAATTTTGTTCGGCAAGGAACGGAAGTACCAAATGTGCGCAACCGGTACCACCAAAGAGATGTGACCAATTCGCTCGCGGCGAACTTTCTTTTCCGTAACCTCTACCCCGCATCGATCGCAAACAATCCCTTTGTATCGGATGCGCTTGTACTTGCCGCAGGCACATTCAAAATCCTTTACAGGACCAAAAATGCGCTCGCAGAACAAGCCATCGCGCTCGGGCTTGTGCGTACGGTAGTTAATGGTTTCCGGCTTCAGAACTTCACCGCTGGAACGACCCAAGAGAAACTCTGGTGACGCCAAACTGATGGTAATAGAGTCAAATGAACCCGGGTTGTGATCAACTTTCGATTGCATAGGAATGCTTTTATTTTCTTCGTTCAAGCGTTCAATCCAAGGAAACTTTCAAGCCAAGACCCTGAAGTTCGTGCAACAATACGTTGAACGACTCTGGAATTCCAGGCTCGGGCATGCGATCGCCCTTCACAATGGCTTCGTACGTTTTGGCACGGCCCACCACGTCGTCGGACTTCACGGTCAGGATCTCGCGCAGGATGTTGGATGCACCAAAGGCCTCCAACGCCCACACTTCCATTTCTCCAAAACGCTGTCCACCGAACTGTGCTTTACCGCCCAAAGGCTGCTGTGTGATCAACGAGTACGGTCCAATCGAACGTGCGTGCATCTTATCGTCCACCATGTGTCCGAGTTTCAGCATGTAAATCACACCAACGGTTGCCTTCTGGTCAAATTGGTCTCCCGTTCCACCGTCGTACAAATGCGTATGACCGTACATCGGCAAGCCAGCGTCTTCCAACTCTGTTCCAATTTGATCCAAAGATGCTCCGTCAAAGATGGGCGTAGCGTACTTGCGGTCCAGCTTCATGCCGGCCCAACCCAATACGGTCTCGTAAATCTGACCGATGTTCATACGAGAAGGAACGCCCAACGGGTTCAACACGATGTCCACCGGAGTTCCGTCTTCCAAGAAAGGCATGTCCTCTTCGCGAACGATTTTGGCCACAATACCCTTGTTTCCGTGGCGTCCGGCCATCTTATCGCCCACCTTAAGCTTGCGCTTCTTGGCAACGGTCACCTTGGCCAACTTCACAATACCGGCGGGCAATTCATCGCCCACGCTGATCGTAAACTTCTTGCGGCGGTACACCCCAGTCAAGTCGCTCACCTTGATTTTGAAGTTGTGCAACAACTTGTCAATCAGGATATTCTTATCGGAATCCGTAGTCCACACGCCACCGGTCAGGTGGGTGTAGTCCTCAACGGCGTTGAGTACCTTTTGGGTAAACTTCGTGCCTTTTGGAATGATTTCTTCGTTCAAATCGTTGGTTACGCCTTGGCTGGTTTTGCCGGCCACCAACTGCCCCAACTTGTCCAAGAAATTCACGCGCAACACCTCCAACTGAGCTGCGAATTCCAATTCGAGTGTTTCCAACTCTTCCTTGTCCTTCTTGCGCTGGTTCTTGTCCTTTAAGCTGCGGCTGAACAACTTCTTGTCGATCACCACACCGCTCAACGAAGGAGAAGCCTTCAACGAAGCGTCTTTCACGTCGCCAGCCTTCTCGCCAAAGATGGCACGCAACAATTTTTCTTCCGGAGAGGGGTCGCTTTCGCCTTTCGGCGTGATTTTTCCGATCAAAATGTCGCCGGGCTTGATTTCCGCACCCACGCGAACAATTCCGTTCTCGTCCAAATCTTTGGTAGCCTCCTCGCTGACGTTCGGGATATCCGCCGTCAATTCTTCCATGCCCAACTTGGTGTCGCGCACTTCCAAAGAGTACTCATCGATGTGCAAGGAAGTGAAAATATCTTCGCGGACCACGCGCTCGTTGATCACGATGGCGTCCTCAAAGTTGTATCCTTTCCAAGGCATGAACGCTACCAGCAGGTTGCGGCCCAAGGCCAGCTCACCGCCTTGCGTAGCGTAGCCTTCGCAAAGAACCTGACCTTCTTCCACACGTTCTCCCTTCACTACGATGGGGCGCAGGTTGATGGTGGTGCTTTGGTTGGTCTTCAAAAACTTCACCAACGGATACACCTTGACGTTGCTTTCAAAGCTAACCAGGGTGTCTTCTTCGGTGCGGTCGTAGGCAATGTGAATCTCGTTGGCATCTACGTACTGGACCGTTCCCAGACCTTCTGCGTTGATCAACACACGGGAATCGCGCGCCACTTGTTGCTCCAAACCGGTTCCAACAATTGGGGCTTCAGGACGCAACAAAGGCACGGCCTGGCGCATCATGTTGGATCCCATCAACGCGCGGTTGGCGTCGTCGTGCTCCAAGAAAGGAATCATCGACGCGGAAATCGAAGCGATTTGGTTGGGAGCCACGTCCATCATGTCGATTTGCGTGGGTTCCATCATGGGGAAGTCTCCTTCGTCCCGAACTTTTACGCGCGGGTTCACAAAGGTTCCGTCCGCATTCAAAGCGGCATTCGCCTGAGCGATGACGCGGTTCTCCTCCTGCTCTGCAGAAAGGTAAACCGGTGCATCTTTCAAGTTGACTTTACCGCCCTCAATCTTCCGGTAGGGAGTTTCGATGAAGCCCATGGTGTTCACCTTCGCATAAACGCACAAGGAAGAGATCAAACCGATGTTTGGACCTTCCGGCGTCTCGATGGGGCACAAACGGCCGTAGTGGGTGTAGTGTACGTCACGCACCTCAAATCCAGCGCGCTCGCGGCTCAAACCACCGGGTCCGAGGGCAGAAAGACGACGCTTGTGCGTGATCTCCGCCAACGGGTTGGTTTGGTCCATGAACTGGCTCAACTGATTCGTTCCAAAGAACGAATTGATCACGGAGCTCAGTGTTTTGGCGTTGATCAAGTCAATCGGCGTAAACACCTCGTTGTCGCGCACGTTCATGCGCTCTCGGATGGTGCGGGCCATGCGCGCAAGACCTACGCCAAACTGGTTGGCCAACTGCTCGCCCACCGTGCGTACACGACGGTTGGACAAGTGGTCAATATCGTCCACTTCCGCCTTGGAGTTGATCAACTCAATCAAGTAGCGAACAATGGAGATGATGTCTTCTTTGGTCAGAACCTGAACCGAGTTGGCGATGTTCAATCCCAATTTTTGGTTCAATCGGTAACGACCTACATCGCCCAAGTTGTACCGCTGCTCGGAGAAGAACAACTTGTCGATGATGCCGCGGGCCGTCTCTTCGTCTGGAGCCTCAGCGTTGCGCAACTGACGGTAGATGTACTCCACCGCCTCGCGCTCGGAATTCGTTTGGTCCTTCTGTAAGGTGTTGTAAATGATGGCGTATTCACCAGCTTCTACGTCGTCCTTGTGCAACAAAATGGCAGGAACGTCGGCCTCCAAGATCATGTCCAGGTGCTCCTTTTCCAAAACCGTGTCGCGCTCCAAAATAACTTCGTTGCGCTCAATAGACACCACTTCTCCGGTATCCTCGTCCACGAAGTCTTCGCGCCAAGATTTCAGCACGCGGGCCGCCAACTTGCGGTCCAACACACGCTTCAAACCGGCCTTGGAAACTTTGACTTCCTCGGCCAGGCCGAAGATCTCCAAAATGTCCTTGTCGCGCTCAAAACCGATGGCACGGAACAACGTCGTCACCGGCAACTTCTTCTTCCGGTCGATGTACGCGTACATCACGTTGTTGATGTCCGTTGCAAATTCAATCCAGCTGCCTTTGAACGGAATGATCCGTGCAGAGTACAACTTCGTACCGTTGGCGTGGTAGCTCTGGCCAAAGAATACACCCGGAGAACGGTGCAACTGGGAAACCACCACGCGCTCTGCGCCGTTCACGATGAACGTGCCGCGGGGGGTCATATAGGGAATAGTACCCAAGTAAACGTCCTGAACGATGGTCTCAAAGTCCTCGTGTTCGGGATCGGTACAATACAATTTTAGGCGGGCCTTCAGCGGTACGCTAAAGGTCAATCCGCGTTGAATGCACTCCATTTCGGAGTACCGTGGAGGATCGACGAAGTAGTCGATGAACTCCAGAACAAACTGATTCCGGGAGTCCGTAATCGGGAAGTTCTCTGCGAAGGTTTTAAAAAGTCCTTCGAGCTTTCGATCGTCCGGCTTTGTTTCGATTTGAAAAAAGTCACGGAACGACTTGATTTGGATGTCCAAAAAGTCCGGGCTGTCTGCCGGCGCAATAGTGGACGAGAAATTAATCCGAGGGGTTGCTTTCGCCATGGAACTCACCGCTTAATAAAGGGAGGAATGGAAATAATGCAAAAAAGGGTTTAGGCCTCGGGGCATGCCCCGAGGACCTAAACCGTGAAGGGTGTTAGGTGGCTTACGCCAACTCAACCGTAGCCCCAGCTTCTTCAAGCTGCTTCTTGAGGGCTTCGGCTTCGTCTTTGGAAACGCCTTCCTTGATCTTGCCAGGAGCGCCGTCAACGGCATCCTTAGCTTCTTTAAGACCAAGACCGGTCATTTCTTTAACCAACTTAACAACAGCCAACTTGGAGGCACCTGCGTCCTTCAAGATCACGTCGAAAGAGGTTTTCTCTTCAGCAGCGGCAGCACCAGCACCGGCAGCAGGAGCAGCAACGGCTACAGCAGCTGCTGCAGGCTCGATGTTGTACTCCTCTTTCAGGTAGTTTGCCAATTCACTTACTTCTTTAACGGTGAGGTTCACCAG